>JAFGRV010000500.1 GCA_016934975.1 Spirochaetales bacterium
ATTCACTATCAAAAGGAAGCCACCTGCTTTGCAGGTGGCTTTTTACCCGGGGTTTTATTCATTACATGATTAATTTCTTTGAAGGGGTTCGGCCATGGAAAAGTCAGGGAAGGTCTCTATGACATTAAGCACAGGGAGATCTATGGCTAATGCTTCTTTTAATACTTGTTCCACTGATTCTACGAAAACAAACTGTAATTCATCTCTGATTTCTTTCGGTATATCTTCTACATCCTTTTCATTATCCTTTGGAAGAATAACTTTTGTAATTCCCGCGCGGTGGGCGGCAAGGAGCTTTTCCTTAATCCCCCCAACCGGAAGTACAGACCCGCGTAAAGTGATTTCACCAGTCATCGCCAGTTTTGTATCAACCTTCTTCCCAAGAAGGAGAGAGGCGAGGGTAGTAAACAGCGCAATACCGGCAGAAGGACCGTCCTTAGGTGTCGCCCCGGAAGGAACATGGATATGAATATCAGACTGAATAAAATCGAACTTCTTAATGTAATGGGCCAACCGTGAACGTATAAGGCTTAAAGATATCCGGGCGGACTCTTTCATCACATCACCTAATTGACCGGTCAGTGTCAAATCACCTTTTCCCGGCATAAATGTTCCTTCCACAAAAAGTATTTCTCCCCCGACAGGAGTCCATGCCAGACCGGTGACAACCCCCGGAACCTGATCTTTAAGGATATCATCATGGTGGAATAGTTCTTTACCGAGGATATCATGGAGCATATCACGCGTGACGCTCCAGGGAAGTTCAACCTTTCCGGATACTATTTTTTCCGATGCAACCCGGGCAATCTTATCCATCTGCTTTTTTAAGGATCGTACCCCTGCTTCCCGTGTATATTTCTCGATGATAGTTTCAATGGCATTTTCTTCGATTTTCAGCTTGGATTCGTTCAGTCCGTGTTCTTCAAGAGATTTCGGGAATAAGTGTTTTTTACCGATTATAATTTTTTCATTATTTGTATACCCGGAGATATAAATGACCTCCATTCTGTCGAGCAAGGGAGCCGGGATTGAGTTTGTTGTATTGGCTGTTGCGATAAAAAATACATCCGACAGATCATAGGGTACTTCCAGATAATGATCCGCGAAACTATTATTTTGTTCGGGATCCAGAACCTCCAGTAATGCACTCGCCGGGTCGCCTGCATAAGAGGCCGCCAGTTTATCAACCTCATCCAGAACAAAGACCGGATTCTTCTCCCCGGCCTTTTTAATCCCCTGGATAATCCGCCCGGGTAATGCGCCGATGTACGTCCTGCGGTGTCCTCTTATTTCCGCTTCATCACGTATGCCGCCTAAACTGGCACGAACATATTTTCTCCCGAGGGCTTCGGCGATCTGCTTGCCAAGACTTGTTTTCCCGGTACCCGGAGGTCCTATGAGAAGTAATATGGAGCCTTGTTTTTCTTCCTTTAATTTCATGACCGCGAGGTGCTGAATTATCCTGTCTTTTACATCATCCAGGCCATAATGTCCTGAATCAAGTATAGCCCGTGCCGCTTCCATATTGATGCTCTGTTTCTTCGTGGTTGTCCAGGGAAGAGCCACAAGGAGGTCGAGATAATTACGTATAATATGTCCTTCGGGATTATTTCTTTCCATGGCTTCCAGTTTTCCCAATTCCTCGTACGCTACTTTTTCTACATCCGGAGGCATGTGGGCCGCTTCTATTTTTTCTTTATATCCGCTTTTCCCATCCTCCTGAGTGGTTCCCTCATTTAACTCATCCTGAATGGCTTTCAGTTGTTCCCGTAATAAGTTTTTTCTGTAATTCTTATTGTTCTGCTCTGAAAATTTCTTTGCCATTTCGATCTGAAGATGAATACTCTCCTTTTGTTTCAGTAACATATCGATAAATTTAATACACTTGTCTCTCAGGGATGTCACTTCGAATAATTCCTGTTTTTCTCCGACGGAAGCAGGGAGATAAGGAAGAATATAGCCTATAAGTTCATCAATTGACGTAAGATTCAGTAATGGTTTGATAAAGGGCTCCGAGCCATGGAAGTTTTTACTTATTTCCTGAACCGAGCTTTTAATAAAGGCGATCATTTCCGATTGACTTTTTGTATCAAGATCAATAATTTCCTCTATTTTGTTGAATTCCGCGGTTATTCCTGACTCATCAAAAGTGAGCTTTGTCACCACTATTTTGTCTGTGGACTCTACATCGAGAATAAAACCCTTATCCGATGCAGGCTGTATAGATGATAATTGCAGTAAAACTCCCATATTGTAATAATTGTCAGGGTTGTTGAGAGGGGGGGAGTGTCCCTGCTTAAGGGTAAGTCCTGCAAATTGCCTGATACCATTATTAAAGAGATGAGATATCACTTCCCCGGATGATTTGGAAAGTTTTAAGCTGGTTGCTACCCTGGGAAAGATTACTGTTCCTTCTATTGATATGACATATGATTTGTTGATATCACTCTTGTTTTCCATAATGACGCTCCTTTACTTAGTTTGGTTTTACCAAACATAGTTAAAAAAAAATTTTTATACAACTTTATTAAAAAGCTTTATTAATAACGTTACTTCTTTTTGATTCAGCGAAGCAAGAATACGGTCCACCACTTTAAGCATGGTTGTTTTTTCTATCCTCGCTATTCCTTTTCCTTTCCTGGTCAGGAAGATATAAGAAACTCTCCTGTCTGTGGGAGATGTTTCTTTATAAATACAATCCAGCCGGATGAGCTTGTTTATCAATTCCGATACAGTCGGTTTTGAAGTCCGTGTCAATGCCGCAATCTTGCTAAAGGTAATATCCGTATGCATGTCCATCAGCTTCAGGTACTCAATCTGCCTGATCGTCAGGTCTGAAATTCCGCACTGATTTGTGGTTTCGCAGGAACACTCACCTTTTACACTCAGAAGATGTTCGTAAGCCTTAAAAAGGATCTCCCGCATGGAATCCACTTGAACCTCCTCATTATACTCCCTGTTCATTCCTTTTCTCCATCATACACACTATTACTTTTGTAAAAACGGAACAACCACATCTTTCTCTGTTTAGTTCGTGTTTACCTAACTAATTTATTTATTTTAAAGAGAAAAGGCAAGGCTTTTTAAAAGAAATTTAATTGAGGCTGTCCCGCAGCCCTAAACAAGGTTGGTCAATAACCTCATTAAAATATTTATAGAGTGTGATTGTAGAACAAGATTGTTATTATTTGGATTATTGAACAACCTAAATTATTTTTTAATCCGGAACCCCGGGTACATCTGTCAGTTTCAGAGCATCATAAATAGCACGGCCCATGACTCTTGCCGCGTTAAGGTAGGTATAATTATGGTCATTCATATCCTGGGCGAGAAAATAAGAATAGATCTCCGGACCGATCGCCACATCATACCCTTTTTTAGCTGCCGCGGCTTTTAATTCTTCCAGAGGTTCGTGTGAATACGTGGCTTCCGGGAAAATAACAGGAACCTTATTGGAGATGATAAAATCCGCGAGTTCGTTTATCCTCCCTTCGGAGTATTCGTCTTTGAAAGGATCAAGAATGCTTTTTACTTTACAGTCATAAAGTCTTCCAAAGTACTGAAATGCAGGATGGAGAGTGATAAGGACGCGGCGTTCCGGGGGGATTGCTTTCATCCATAATTCAAAAAACCGGTAATTAAGGCGGTTTGTTGCCTCCCCGTAACGGAGATAGATTGATGAATATTTGTATTCACCTTCGGGATCAAGCTTATTAAGGATTCTGGTAAAATCAAGGAGGAATTTTTCCCATACATCCGGTCCCCACCAGATATGAGGATCATAACCTCCGGCATAAACAGGGGATTTAAGGAGAAGCTTCCTGTCCAGGGTGGATGTAATGTCAATGCATCGTACTTTATTTTTAACTTTTTTAATAAGTGATGCAAGTCCCGGTTCCAGGCCCAAACCCATATAAAAGAAAACATCCGCTGCGAGAACTTTTTCTTCGTCTTCTTTTGTTGCTTTATAGGTAAGAGGATTTATTCCCGGTTTTATAAGAACCTCGGCTTTGTTCGACCTGGTCCGGGCGAACATGAATCCCAGCTCCCGGATCATATCAACGGATACAACCATATTGTAGGGGATTTTTTCCACCGGTTTTATTTTCATTGATTCGAGGGGTATGGATTCCGATGTCTTCTGACAATTGATAAAAGTAAAAACACTCATGAGTATCAGAACAGACACAACTTTTTTTTTGAGTTTTTTATTCATTTGTTCCTCCGGAAGCAAAAGACAACCTGCATAGTCCGTCATATAAACAGTATCAGCTTTTTTTATGTAACTATTGAGCCTTTTGCAAAAATCCAATAATACTGAGTGTTTTTTTGCAAAAGGCTCTATTATTATATTATTCTTCCCACATATACTCGGGGGTGTTTACATATTTTTTTAATACGGCTGAGTATTCGGCCCAGGAAGTGGTTAATGTTTTATGATTAATCCCTTTTAAAAAAGCAAGCAATTTTTTATTTGTGAGTTCACCTGAATTAATTATTTCCATTATAAAACGTATAATATCGGATATATTATTATTAATGATATCTTCCGCTTTCCGTTCCAAAGAAGGATCCTTTTTTACGCTGGAACGCTGGTGCCCGATATTTTCCAATAAAGCATTAATCTTAATTAATTGAGTTTTTATATCTGTCATTATTCCTCCTCGTATCTGCCATCGGCGATATAATCTATAATATATCAATAAATATTTTTTTTTTGTAGCGTATTTGCCGGTTTTATAAAAAAAAATAAATTTTTTACATGAGCTAAGCCTGGTAGGTATTACAAATTTCTACCGTCTTTCATTGACATAACAGATTTTTTTATATATGCTGATAGCACGATTTTTGTTATCGTAACACATAGCCTGGAGGTGATCTATGGGAAAGAGACCGGGAATATTCATTATTGTTTTAGTGTTTCTTTGTTTCATAATTGGGTGCACAAAAAGGGAACAGAGCACAAATTCTTCCGCTATGGTGATGATAAAAGACAGCATGAAGAGAGATCTCCGGATCCCATCATCCGTATCCTCTCTTATCTGTTCAGGATCCGGATCCCTCCGGTATATTACCTATATGGAATGTCAGGACAAAGTGATCGCAGTTGATGATATCGAAACGAAGAAAACACTATTCGATGCCCGGCCATATGCTTTTGCAAATCCTGAATTTAAAGCCCTGCCCATGTTCGGAGAATCCCGGGGGAATGATAATCCGGAATTGATCGCTGCTTTGGACCGGCAGCCGGATATTATCTTTAAAACCTACGGGGAAATGGGCTTTAATCCGGATGAATTACAGGAAAAAACAAATATCCCCGTGGTTGTGTTCAATTACGGGGATTTGGGCAGGCATAAACCTGCATTCTATGAATCATTATCTTTGATAGGAAAAATCATGCACAAAGAGAAACGCAGCGAGGAGATTCAACAATTTATAGAAGAGATAATCGCGGATCTTGAAGCACGGACAAAAGATATTCCGGTCCGTCCGTCCTGTTTTATCGGCGGGGTTGCATACAGAGGTCCCCATGGACTTATCTCTACAGAACCCGGATATCCCCCCTTTCTGTTTCTGAACACTCCCAACGCTGCACTATCGCCGGCGGACAAGGATTTTGCTCACATGGATGTATCCAAGGAAAAGATTGTAGAATGGGACCCGGACATAATCTTTATCGATCTTGCGACCCTGCAATCCGATCCCAAAGCGAATGCCCTGTATGAATTAAAACACGATCCGGCCTATGGATCATTAAAAGCTGTTGCTTCAGGGAATTTGTACGGGGTCCTCCCTTATAACTGGTATTCACAGAATCATGGTTCTACCCTGGCGAACGCATATTATATCGGAACAGTACTTTATCCTGATAAATTCACAGATATTAATCCGGCTCAGAAAGCAGATGAAATTTATACCTTTCTTGTGGGCACACCTGTTTTTAAGGAGATGAGTGAGTCATTTCAAAATATGGTCTACAAAAAACTGGAATTAAAGTAAATGCATATTGATAAAGCCGCTTTTCCAAAGGAATATTCCCTTTATATCCGGAGAAAAGTTCTCTTCCTTATTGCCGGAATAAGTTTATTACTCATAGTGATGCTTTTATCAATCTGCTTCGGATCCGTGATCATTCCTGTCCCGGATGTTGTAAAGGCCCTTTTCAAAATTTCAGAGACAGAAAAATGGAACACCATTATTTTTCATATACGCCTCCCCCGGGTTCTCGCATCAATTATGGCAGGGATCGGACTTTCTATCAGCGGTACTGCCATGCAGTCATTACTCCGAAATCCTTTAGGCTCTCCTTTTACCCTTGGGATTTCACAGGCGGCCGGTTTCGGGGCTGCATTATCTGTCATGATATTAGGAACCGGGGTGATGGGTTCTACAGGTGCTATCGCGATTACCAATCCCTATCTTACTTCCATCTCCGCTTTTATTGCCTGCCTGGTCACGACAGGGGCCCTTATCGGAATTTCTAAAGTAAAACATGCTTCCCCCATGGTTCTGGTTTTAACCGGGGTCGCCCTTGGGTCACTATTTCAGGCAGGGACAATGTTCCTCCAGTTTTTCGCCGATGATGTTCAACTCGCCGCAATGGTTTTCTGGACCTTCGGGGATGTGGGGAGAATAAATTGGCAGGAACTTTTTATTATCACGATTATTGTAAGTCTCGGGTTGGTGTATTTCATGACACAGGGATGGAATTATAATGCTCTTGACGCGGGAAACGAGACGGCAAAAAGTCTTGGTGTTTCTGTAGAACGGGTAAGAATTACCGGTATGGTGGTCGCTTCTTTAGTGACATCGGTTATTATCGCATTTATCGGCATTATCGGATTCATTGGTCTTGTCTGTCCCCATATTGTGCGGCGAATAATCGGAGATGATCACCGGTTTCTTATTCCCGGGTCTGCTCTCATGGGGGGAATTATACTTCTTGGGGCAGATACCTTGGCACGGCTCATACTCATTCCACATGTTTTTCCCGTGGCGATTCTCACCTCTTTTTTAGGGGTCCCTGTTTTTATCTCCCTCATTATTAAAGGATACAAAAGATGAAAACAGATATTCAAAATATTTCTTTTACGTATAGAACAAAAGAGGTTCTCAAGGAATTATCCTTTTCCATTGCTGAACATGAAGCAGTCGCCGTACTCGGACCGAATGGTGCCGGAAAGTCCACACTTCTAAAATGCATGAACAGAATCCTGGATCTGAAACAGGGATCCATTTTAATAGATGAGGTTGATATTTACCGTTTATCCCGGATGGAGATCGCCCGGAAAATGGGGTATGTTCCCCAACAGAACCAGCCGGCCCGTCTCACGGTCTTTGACGCTATTCTCCTTGGCCGCCACCCCCACATCACCTATACACTATCCCGGAAAGATATTCTTATCGTTAATGCCATTATCACGAGACTGCATATGGAGGAATTGTCTCTGCGGTACATGGACCAGCTGAGCGGAGGTGAACTTCAGAAAGTCTCAATCGCCAGGGCATTAGTTCAGGAACCGGGGCTTCTCCTTCTGGATGAACCCACCAGCAGCCTTGATCTTAAAAATCAGATTGAAATACTTAGCCTTATACGCTCAATTACAAAAGGACATGATGTCTCTGTTATTATGAGCCTTCATGATATTAATATGGCGATACATTATGCAGATAGAATCATTTTTCTTAAGGATAAACAGATTTTCGCCATCTGCTCAAAAGACGATATAAATACGGAAATTATTTATGAGGTGTATGGAGTAGAAGTCACCATACATCATACGGCAGATTATCCTATTATTATACCGGCACAATATTAAGCGCACGTAACGATTGAATAATTCTTTTTTATTTTGGGATTAATGTGATCTTTGTCGTGCGGGAAAGAAAAGGAGACAATAACAATGACATTAAAAGAAATCGGAAAAATAAAAAGCAGGTTTACGGAAAAGGAAGACCCCTTTGTTATGCGAAAACATGAAAGCAGGATTATTCTTAATGAGGAATTCACGGAAGGTCTCTACCGTCTCGCCGAAAATTCCTATATCCGGGTAATCTTCGGTTTTCATCTTTCAACAGGATATTCCCTTAAAGGTCCCGTGTACACAGGAGAAATCAAGGGAGTATTTGCATCAAGAAGCCCCAACAGGCCGTCACCTATAGGAACGACAACTGTTAAACTGATCCGGGTTGATAAAAATGAGCTCACCGTCTCCGGACTTGATGCAATAGACGGTTCCCCTGTTTACGATATAAAACCGTATTCGTCGGTGTTCGATGAAATCGAGGCAGAACCGGTGAAAAAAGAGTGGAATTACACCGATCCCCGGTCTGAAATGATACGGTATGTGCGATCACATGATTTAAAAGTATGTCTCTTAAAAGCGGGATCATTACACGGTCATTTTTGTCCGGGACTTTCTTCCGGTGTTTATGCATCTGTCACGGGCTTAAATAAAATCTTTCAATCCCCATCAGACGGAATGGAGAAACTTCTCGCAATTACAGAGACAAACAGCTGCTTTGCCGATGGAATACAGGCAATAACCGGATGTACCTTCGGAAATAATTCCCTGATCTACCATGATATCGGAAAAACCGCCGTTACCTTTGTCGTCCGGGGAGACGACACGGGCTTGCGCATAAGAATGAAGCCGGATTTCCACTCTATTCTTTCCGAGGCCTACCCTGAATTTTCCCGGCTTTTTACGAAAGTAATAAAAGAGAGGGCCGGTACGGAAGAAGATAGAGCAGCCTTTAAAGTGAAGGGGAGGGAAGCTGCTTTTGGGCTTTTATCAATCCCCTTTGATTCCTTGTTTGATGCGGCGGAAGTAAAAGTGGAAATTCCTTTATATGCCCCGATTTTTGATAACCGGGTCTGTTCCCAATGCAACGAGGAATTCATGGGGCCGAAGGCTGTGAAAACTAATTCGGATATCCTCTGTAGAAAATGCGCCGGAATCGGATATCCCTCTCTCACCGGGGAGGGGATTATTACTCATTAAGCTTCGATCCTGGAGAACCCTTTTTCGTTATTCCGGGTTATTTCTACAGAGAATAACATCTTGCAGATGCCTTCCCATATCACGGGCAAGAACCTGGCATTTAACGATAAACATGAAAAAAATATTTCCCGGTCCCCTGTACAAACTCTCAAAATTACCTTGTCCTTTGCTGATGATGAGATCGCTCTTATTCCAGATCTCCAGGAATTCTCCGGAGCACGATTCCAAAAGTGTTCCCGGGGCATCCGAGCCGTTTGATACAATTGTCGCAATTTTATCAATCCCGGCGAATAGGGCGTCGGAGATGGTACAGTCATTAATAATCGGTTCACCCCGGACCGCTAAGGAGAGATTGATGTGGGGATACTCAAGCTTTATTTCTTCCAGGAGTATTTTATCAAAAATAATTTCCCCGGCATTATCCGCTAAATAGAGAATAGTTGTGGCGTTACGTAAAGCACTTGTGAAATCATCAAAGGCAAAACATGCAGGATCTTCGTTTTTAATTTTTTCTTCTTCGGAATTTAGAATTTTGCTTATTTCAGAGTGTATATCAAGGTTGATGGGAGCGCCGTAATCGATAATATTACCTGCGATCCCTATTTCCACAGCTTTTAATAATCTGTTCTTCGATTTCTCTACAATTTTCTTTGCATGAGGATAGATTTCCAGGACAAAAGTATTACTTTTTTGCTTTATCTCCAGGAACGGGTCCGGATTATCGGTGTACTCTTTTATTATCCGGTGAATAATCGCTGCCATAGCCGGGGGTGAAGCTGTCATTTCAATATCCGGAATTTTAAGAGCGACTCTATCCAGAATTTCTTTTGTCGTGTTGTCGGCTAATCCGATCATTTTGCACGCTACGATTGTCTGTCTAAAAAAACAGGGAATACAGTCTAAATATGTTTTCATACGTTTCCTTTATTTCTGCTGTCATTAATTTTTTATTATCCTGGAATATAACCGCTTTTAGAATATAAATATACATTCCGGATGGTATATGTTCTTTCATTTTTTAAGATTCTCATAATACATACCTACTTTTCTCCGGAATAGTGCTTTATTGAATAAAAAACAGTGTGATTATGATCGTAAGACGTTATTGTATTATTTTTAATTAATTCGTCCGTATATTTAAGAACCTCATTTTTATGTAAGTTGAGCACCCCTGAAATATCATTTAATGAACATGGCCGGCGTTTTAAGAGATTTATTATTTCTTCTTTTGCGATAGTGAAATAGTTTTTATTCAGCGGACTCTTAAAATCGGCGATTATTTCTACATCGTTTTTAAAATATCCAGCCAAAGTACGCATCTGTTCTTCGGGAATAGCAAAGGCGAAAGATTCTGCCGGGGGGCGCTTTACCGTATTAAGCTGAATTTTATGAGGCTTAATTTTCCGGATTATTGAATCGAGGTTCATTATCTCTGATCTAATGGAAGTGACCCCATCTAATAAAAACACTTCCAGCCAGATTTTATTTTTATAATTCGAGGAAAACTCAATAATCCCTTCCACCACTTTATTAAAACTCAAATCTTTATGCGGCCGGTTAACATAGTTGAATATATCTTCATTTCCTGCGTCTAATGAAGGAATCACTAAATCGGTTTTTTTCACACTCCTCTGAATATCAGGATCCCACAATAATGAACCATTTGTGAGGAGAGCGAGAGGAATGCCGGTAAGATTTTTAATCCCGGAAACCAATTCGTCTAATTTTGCATATAAGGTCGGTTCGCCGGAACCGGAAAGTGTAATATAATCAATTCTTATATCCCGGGAAAGCTTCCTTTTCAGTTCCTTCATAACCTCTTTAACAGGGACAAATTCTTCCCGTGATATGGTCTTACAGGTCGTTTTTCCAAGCTGACAGTATATACAATCATATGAGCATTTTTTAAAGGGAACCACATCAATCCCTAAAGAAAAACCTAACCGCCTGGAAGGAACCGGACCGAAAATGTATTTATAATCGTAATTTTCTTTTTCCATATTTTATGTATTCTCTTCAAAAATACGTTGTTTAATTTTTTCCCAGATTTCCGATATTTTCTCCGTCATTGATGAGGAAATTCCATGGGACTCTGTATATTCCACTACAGACACCCCTTCCATTTGCGCGTCTGTGATAATTCTATCATAGGGAATTTCACCCATAAAATCGGTCTTCATTTTTTTAGCGATATTCTTAATTTCCTCATTTTTTTTAAGATTTAAGTCATACTTGTTCACAATTATCCCCGACTTTATGTTAAAAAAATTAATAACATCCAGAACTCTCTTCAGATCATGAATTCCTGAGACTGTGGGTTCCGTCACAATCAATGCGTAATCCGTTCCCGTAATAGAGGCGATAACAGGGCATCCTGTTCCCGGGGAACCGTCAATAATTGATTTGTTTAAGTGATGAGTTTCTGCTATTTCATTCTTTTTTTTCCTTATAAGGGAGACGAGTTTGCCTGAATTTTCCTGGGCGACTCCCAGTTTTGCATGACTCATGGGCCCAAACTTTGTTTCCGATGTAAACCATTCACCATTGATCGCTGTTTCCAGGGCCACGGCATTATATGTACAGACAATTTTGCATACTCCGCATCCTTCGCAGGCCGATTCGTCGATATGATAACTGGTTTTATTGTTTATTTTTTTTGTTTTCACTGCGTTAAATCGACAAGCTTCCAGACAAGCGCCGCACCCCATGCACTTTTGGGGATCTATTGTTGCGATTTTTCCTCCGGAAAAGCTTCCTTTCTCTACCAGTGCCGGGTGGAGGACAAGGTGCAGATCGGCGGCATCCACATCACAATCGGCAATGGAAATATTTTTCTCAAGAGCACAAAAACTTGCCACAATAGATGTTTTACCTGTACCCCCTTTTCCGCTTATCACCACAAGTTCTTTTCCAGGAATGGGAGTTGTCTCATTCCGGGATACATTGCATTCGATTTTTTCAGTATCAAGGTTTTCCAGTCCGGATTTCGTTGTTTTCTTCATAACGGGGAGGGGGTTTTTTGCAGCGTTGATAATTTCCGATGCAATTGTTTTAAAGAGCTCATAATATTCGGGATATTTTAAGACGGCGAGATCCCCGACAGAATAGCACTCCGCGATTTTTCGTTCATCCGGTATTTCTCCGATGATTCTTAATTTTTCCTTACTGCAATAATCTTTCAAATCATTATTTTTATAGTCTGCCCTGTTTACGACAATGACCGGTTCCTTTCCTATTTCCCGGCACATATCCACGGCGAGTTTTAAGTCATTAATCCCGAAGGGAGTAGGGTCTGTCACCAGTACACACAGATCGGCATCTCTTACGGTTTCCACAACCGGACAGGAAGTCCCGGGGGATGAATCCAGAATATTTATTCCCCCGCTTGTATGTTCTTTTACTTTCTTAATGAGCCGGGGCGACATGCCTCCTTCCCCTGTCTCGAGCAAGGCATAATAAAAATCGATACTGTTGCTTTTGCCGTGGACCATTGACCCGATTTTTCGCTCTTTTTCTATGATAGCGTTTTGTGGGCATACAATTGTACAGGCGCCGCATATGTGACAGAGATTTTTGAAGAATAAAACAGAATCTTTTATCAGGGCAAGGGCGTTATAATTGCACGCTTCCACACACTTCCCGCAGGCGGTGCATTTCGTTTCATCGATACCCATGGGTGAGAGGATCAACACATCTTCCTGTTTTATAATTTCCGGTTTTAGAAACAAATGTCCGTTCGGTTCTTCCACATCGCAGTCGAGATATCTCACCGGTTCTTCCATGTCTTCCAGTACCTTTGTAATGTTCGTTGATATAAAAGTTTTACCGGTACCGCCTTTCCCGCTTGATATAGCTATTGTTAATCTCACTTACAATCTCCTCATTAATTATTTTTTCCTTTTTCATGCTCCCACGTAGAGGCTTCAGAGTTAAAATGAAAAAAATCACCGGTGGTGGTGTTAATATACTGTCCGGGCATATACTTTGCAAAATATGCCCTTGCTTTTTCTCCGGTGCAATGAAAAGGCGCCAGATGTCTCACGCGATAAATTGTATCGAGTATGGTTGTTGTCTTTTCCAGTTCGTCAGTCCGGCTGTTCATCAGGTGAAGTCCCCCTAAGATCAGATCGACCCGATTCTTAAATTCCAATCCTACATGGGTAAGTATGTTTAAGATTCCCGGATGAGAACAACCTGTAATGACGGCGAGAGTATCATCTTGTTTCATAACAAGAGATTGTTCAAAAATCGGTTTATTATCATAGGTTCCCTCTATTTCCCCGGTGGTAAAAATATTTTCTTTTATACTCATGCACGATGTGACTTCCACGAGGGTTCCTCCCGAGGCTTTTACCTTTTCTTTAAAAGTCTCACTGGTTTTATTGCACAGATACACTTTTATGTTTTTATTGTTTTCCAGAACCCACCATAATCCATCCGTATGATCCCAATGCTCATGGGAAATAATGACGTGTTTGATGGCACCTGCATCAATCTTGTATTTTCTGAACTGATCACGTAAAAGGTTTGTACTGCAAAAAGTGTCGAATAACACATCATTATCGATAACCAGGGAAAGTCCCCAAATATTTTTCTTTCGTTCCGCCTTTGTTGAGCCGGAGGCGATAATCATTATATCCATTTTACAATCTCCCCAAAGCCTGTTCTAAATCTTTGATGAGTGTTTGAGTGTTCTCGATGCCTGCGGATAAACGGATAGTATTCGGCTTTACACCGAAGCTTGTTCTGCGTTCCAGGGGCATATAAAGCATTGTCGTTAAGACAGGCAAACAGACGAGGGTTTCGGTGCATCCAAGGCTTACCGCGTGAATAATGGTCTTTAAATTTTCCACAAAGATTTTCGCTTCGCCTTGAGTCTCTCCCACATCAAAGGCGAGCATTCCTCCGAATCCGTTTTTCATCTGTTTTACCGCGATTTCATGACCCCTGTCCGTTTCCAATCCCGGATAATAGACATTGGATATTTTGGGGTGATTTTTTAAAAAGTGAGCGATTTCCATCGCGTTTTCCGACATTTTTTTCGCCCGTATTTCAAAGGTTTTTAAACCCCGCTCCAGAAGTGAAGCGGAAAAAGAGTCCAGAGTTGTTCCGATAGCCTGCCGGGTGAACCAGAGTTTATCATAATATTCTTTTGTTGAACACGCAATAGCCCCGGCCATCAGATCATTATGACCTCCTAATGCCTTGGTGGCGCTGTGAACAACCATATCCGCCCCGCTGTGAAAGGGTTTCTGATGATAGGGGGTTGCAAAAGTATTGTCTATCACAAGCAACGCCTTTACCCGGTTTGCCTGTTCCCTTAAGAATTCAATATCAATTACCTTAATTAATGGGTTGCTCGGGGTTTCACAAAATATCATTTTTGTGTTTTCTTTTATAGCATCTTTGACTTCCGAATAATTCCATCCATCCAGCCAGGTGACTTCCACCCCGAACTTTTCAAGAATTAATGAAACTTTATAATTCGCTCCGTAAATATCATGAAATGTGAGAAGATGATCTCCCTGTTTCAGAAATGTTAAAAATGTCATGGTGCATGCCGCCATTCCCGTTGTACAGATGATGCAGTCTTTTGCACCCTCTAACGCGGCGATCTGCTTTTCTACAGTCCGGACAGTGGGATTATCATCACGGTGATATGTATATCCGTCAATTTCACCATCCGTAATTTTCCTTAGAACTTCAAATGAAGTGTATTGATAGTTCACTGCCGAGACTATCGGGGTTACCATCGGTTTGTTTCCATAGGGTGTTAAGGGATCATTATTCATGTTATTGTTCCCTCATCATTCGTACCCCGCATTGCGGGCATTGTGTCTGGTAACAGGGAATACCCTGTTGATGAATAATTTTTGCTCCGCAGGATGGGCACACACAATTCCCCACCGGTCCTGCACCGGGGCGGTTCCCTTGATTTCTGCCTTTCCCTGTCCCCATACCAAATCCACTCCTTCGGCCTCCTCTGCTTCCTCTTCCATCTCCTCCCGGCATATCAATACCCTCCCTTCATTCCAAAATGTGAATCCACTGTTGCTTCTGTTATCGTTTTGTATTTACCATTATTATAGTTTTCAATGGCTTCGGATATTGTTCCGGAAACACCGGTAATTATGTCGATTTTCGCTGCTTTTAATGTCTGGAAAGCATTCGGCCCGACATTTCCTGTTAATACTGCTTTCACATCCTTCTCGCTTGCCAGTTGGCCGGATTGAATCCCGGCCCCTCCCCCGGAGCTCGCATTGTTATTAGAGATCGCCTCGAATTCCAGGGTTTCGGGATTTACAATGATAAAAAAAGCACATCTCCCGAATTTCGGATCCACCAGGGATGTAAGATTATTTCCTTGTGATGTAATACATATTTTCATTTCTAACTCTCCTCTTTTTTCTTTTAGTGATCATGCTCATCATGGTCGCATTCTGTTTTATCAACACCATAGCCTTTACCGGCCCCGGGTTTGCAGAGAGATTCGCCTCCTTTGAGTGTTCCGTCACAAAGCTGCCGGAGGACGTCGTCTATTGTTCCTGTTATTCCCATTATTGTTTTTATATTATTTTGATCAAATAATATTTGGGCCCGCTGCCCCATGCCCCCGGCGATAATGTATTCTGCTCCATGATCCCGAAGGAACACAGGTAAATATCCGGGGTGATGTCCCGGGTTATTGATAATTTCTTTTCCCAGGATAGTTCCGTCCTGAATCTCCGCGAGGGTAAAGCTGGGACATCTTCCAAAATGAGCAGATACAAAATTTCCATCTGTTGAAATAGCTATTTTCATAATAATATTCTCCTCTTTTACATTAATTAAGGCCCTTGCAAACATTTATTAAAAATAAATTCGCTTTTGCAAAGGCCCTTGTTGTCGTATTCCCGGTCTGTGATCCACTAACCATCCTTTTCCGTTTGATTCCCGCTTTTTTCCAATTCGGAGATTCGTTCAACAATCGCGTTGAGATTATTCCGCATCAACTCCGCCTGATTTTTGAGCATCTCAATTTCTCCGGCAGGAGTTACAGCAGGGGGAAACCCGGGATAAGTTTGATTATATGCACCCGGAGTATATCCTCCCCACCCGGGATAACCTGCCGCGTAATACATATGTCTGAATCCGCGGCCGCGGCCCATTCCCATGCCTCTTCCGATCCCACCCCGGATTAAAGTCGGATTTGCAAAGCCGGGTACAGTATATCCGGCACAGAAACCTGCGCCTCTTCCTGTCATTGGTCCCATTCCATTGGGGCCTGTTCTGTCGCCTCTTGGCATAATGACACCTCCTAAAGTTTATATTTGTGAGAGGAGCTTATTTTCTCATAAAGAACCGCCACCGATGTTAACAAAGTAGACCTTACAGGTCATCTTTTGCTCCTCTGCATCTTGTTAATAATGATATTGGAAACCATTTTCATTATTCCCGGAAAAAAAAATTAACCCGGAGGTTTACATTCCGGGCATATCCCATAAAACTGAATGAAATGGTTCTCTATAGTAAAATGGAATTTATTTTTTAATTCTTCTTCTGCTTTCCGGATAAATTCCTGCTCCTGCTCAAAAAAATCGGAATAATCAACTATTCGTCTGCATTTTTTGCAAATGACATGATGATGGTGTTTTTTATAACTATACTCTTCCGATAGTTCATATTTGGCCCTGCCATGGCCAAAATCAAATTTTAATACGATTCCGGTTTGTACAAGTAGTTCCAGGGTTCTGTAAATTGTCGTTAATCCGATTCCCGGATTGTGAGGATGAATCGTAAGGTAAATATCTTCGGCACTCAAATGTTGGTCTGTGTTTGTTAAAATATCAAGAATAACTTCCCGGGCGACCGTTAATCTGAATCCGTTACTTACTAATTTTTGTCCCCATTTATGACAGTGTTTCATAATCCTCTTTTCTGATAATGAAAACCATTATCACTATTAATATACACTATTGCTCAGGTGTTGTCAATAGTGGAAATGGTTTTCATTATTATTTTTTTACAATAAATAATAATGAAAAAACTGTTGTGAACTAAAGGAATATCTTTATAAAATCACAATGGTTTTTTTTAATGATTGCCGCCGCCACATGCTTTGTCAGGAGTCATCATTTTTAACTTTCCCGCGATAAGGTATTCTACGACAGGTTTTATTTCGGCACATGTTGCCTCATGATATACATCAATACCAACCTCATTAAAACCCATGAGGGGACGCATACCCATTCCCCCCACAATTATCGCGTTTACCTTATGCTGAGCAAGTAAATTGACCGGGACCAGACATCCCCCCTCCGTATGTTCCTGATTCGGAATCGTTGTAACTCCGGAGATAACTCCCTCTTTCACATCCACCAATGTAAACACTTCGCAGTGTCCAAAATGTCCCGATCGTATTCCGCCTAGTCCGCCTTTTCCTTCGGATGGAATGGCTATTCTCCCGTTATTCATATTTCGCTCCTTTTTAGCATCTATAGTTTCACCCCGGTGTTTGTAAAGGGTTTTCTACGAGATCTAATATACTCATATATCTTTCAATATTTCAATACACTATCATTCCAGTGATAGTGCATTTTCCGGGACAAATCCCGTATTCGGTACATTCCTCTGAAATTACCGCTTTATTATAGTGACAATTGTTATTGCGTCCATAGGACATATTTCCACACATGAACCACACCCGGTGCATTTTTCATTATCAACCTGAGGTGTCATATTTCCTCCCAAAAAGTGATATTTATGAAAATGGTTTCCAGTAGCATTCGGGACTATAGAATTTTGTCGATCTAATGTCAAGTTATGAAGACAACTTTTACATTAATGAAGTGATTGCAAAAAAATCAATTTCTTCTGTCTCATGATTTTATTATGCTTTCCCGAATTTATTATCGATTATTTCCAGAACCTCTTCCTGACTTTGAACACTGGTCGTTGCGGCAACAACTTTTCCTTCTTTGAAATATACGGTAAAAGGTAATCCCCTGAACGATGAACACTCCGGTAAGGTTTTAATAAAATCAGCAGCCGGGATGTCAAATTCAATATCTCTAAATGTTACATGAGGATATTGGGGTTCCAATCGTTCCATAATTCTATAAACAGGTATACACATAGGTCCCATCCTCCCGCAACAAATCATGACATTTGCATTTTCTTTTAAGGTTGTCCGGATATCATCCTCTGTGACCAAATGATTTAATTTTGTTTCTAACACAATATTCCTCCTTAATCTTTTCTGTGTATATAAAATTTCCTAAAAAAATAATTTTACCCTTAAGATAATTTAGAAAAAAATAGTAGTAAGCCAAGAATTAAAATAGTACTTGCTCCGGCCAACTGAATTCCGTTACGTATTATTTTCATTACACTTTTTTTAGCATGTGCCAGCTTTAATGCTCCTTTCTTTGAATAGATCGTTATTAAACCTATTATTGAAATAGCGAAAGCCATACCAACAGACATGGCACAAGCGAGGATTATACCAAGGTAGTATGCGTCTATAGAGATTGAGAATATAAGAATAAGAATCGCTCCTTCACATGGCACGATTCCGATAATGAAAGCCGGGATCAGGAGTTTCTGTATTTTAGTATTTTTAACTTCGATTTTTATTTCCGAATCATCACTGCGTTTTCTTAACATCAGAATATCGGAAATTATTGTTTTTATAAGCAGAAAAAGACCCATACAGATGATTAATCCGTAACTTATGAGAAAAATAATCTTTTTCGGTTCCTGTGAATAACTTGAATAAGTGTTTTTTAAAATAAAATAGAGTATGGAAACTAAAAGGATTGCAGAGAGAGTGTGTATGACCGCAATGAAAACTCCGAGGAAAATCCCCTGCTTCACTTTTAAGGGATTGGATAAAGTATACGAGATCATTATAATTTTACC
>JAFGRV010000067.1 GCA_016934975.1 Spirochaetales bacterium
CTTCGGAAGATGAATCTTATTCTTATATCTGTTTAAAGATTGATAAGGTCTGGTCATAAATAAACAGCAGGGGGAATAATTAACCGGAAAAGAAAAATGCAGACTATGTTGATTTTTTTATATGCAGGTGATACTGTGGAGTAGGAATGTAGGTTGTCCGGTAACCCTGATTATGATAAAATTATTTTTCAACTCTGCCATATATGGTATAATGATGTGAGTGAACAACCTTGTTTGGGGTTGCAGGACATCCTCAATGTATCTAAGTTTATAATCAATAACCTGGAAAATAGTGAAAATCTATGAAAAGACGGCTAAAGATTGGTGTTATCGTTAATGATGGGGTGCATTATTTTCAACACAAAGTATTGCAGGGTATCTGCTCCTGTGCGGAAGAAATGGACGCGAGTGTTTATTGTTTTGCCGGGGCCGCGTTAAAAGATCCGTATTATTATAGACAAAACCACAATGCTCTCTATGATATTATAGAACCCGGGGAATTCGACGGCATTATTATTATGGCGGGTGTTATCAGCCCCTTTATTACCAACCGGGAATTATTGAATTTTGTTGAAAAATTCCGGGTTGTCCCGGTAGTGAGTACAAGTGTTTCCCTGCCGGGGATTCCGGGTATCATCACTGATAATGCAGCCGGTAGTACCGAATTAATGGATCATTTATGCCAGGTACATCACTATACAAAGATTGCAGCGATACGGGGACCGGAGAACCAGGAAGAAGCCCGGGCACGATTTAGCGCTTATAAAGAGGGATTGGAAAGGAATAATATTCCCTATAATCCTGAATTGGTGACTATGGGAGATTTCTGGTATTTTTCAGGGGCTGATGGGATAACGACACTCCTGGATGAAAGAAAAGTTGAGTTTGAGGTTGTTTTTACCGCGAATGATGAAATGGCAGTGGGAGCAATAAAGGAATTAAAAAGAAGGGGATTCCGGATACCCGAGGATGTGGCTGTCTGCGGATTTGGGAATACATTCGAAGCGACGACCTTGAATCCACCTCTTACGACAATTGTTCAACCTATGTATGATTTAGGGTATACAGCGAGTCAAACATTATTTAAGGTGATTAAGGGCGAATCGGTTCCTGATAATACAATATTGCCGACAAAACTGGTAGTCCGGCAATCCTGCGGATGCAGTTCCCTGTTAGTGGAAAATAGTGCGATAAACAAGATTATTATAACCTCACCTCCTGAATCGGAATACAAAAATAGAGATACAATTATAAACGAACTCATAGATCACCTCGATATCAACCGTATTGGAATCACCCGGGATATCGCGGAAAAACTTTTTAAGTATTTTTTAGACGACCTTGAGAATAATAATGAATTCAAACTTTTTTTAAATTTTCTAAAAACTATTATCTATAGCGGATTAGATAAATCTATAGATATATTTTGTTTCCAGGATTTTATTTCCGAACTAAGAAAACAGATATTGCACTTTCGTTTTGAATCATCCCAATACATTTGTGCGGAAAATATGTTTCATCAGTCACATGTTATGATACACGAAATTTTCATCCTCGACGCGAGAAACAGGGAAATTGAGCGACAAAAGTTAAACCAGATTTTTACGTATCTGACACATTCATTAATTTCATCTTTTGATGTCAATGAAATTATCGATCTTCTGGCAGATCACATAGATGAATTCCGGATTCACAGCTTTTTTCTTTCTGTTTTTCAGAGAATAAATTCAATCACGAAATTACTAAAACCCCCGGATAAATCCAGGCTTATTTTTGCTTTTCACAATAAAAAACGGATTCCCCTGGAGGATTATAAAAAAGACTTTACAACCTTCCGTTTGCTGCCGGATAATCTATTACTAAATGATCGACGATATACCTTTTTAATCGAATTTCTTTGTGTACGGGAAGATCAGCTGGGATTTACCATCACCGAGCTGGATCCAAAAGATTTTTCTCTTCATAATCATTTAAATGACATGATAAGCAGTTCTCTTAAAGGAGCACTGTTGTTACAGGAAATTAATCTTATGAACACGGAACTGGAACAACGAGTACAGCAGCGTACGGAAGAGCTTCACGAAGTAAATATAGAGCTCGTTACTGCCCTGAATGAACTGCAATCGACACAGAAAGAACTGGTGGAAAAAGAAAAAATGGCTTCTTTAGGGGGATTGATGGCAGGATTGTCTCATGAAATAAATACTCCCGTGGGGATTTGTGTGACCGCGGCTTCATATCTTCAAAGTCAAACATCCTCGATCGATTTATCTATTAAGGATGGAACGCTTAAAAAATCTCATCTCATGAAATTTGTCGAAACAGTAAAAGAGGCTAATTCCATGATACTATCAAATTTGAAAAGAACAAATGAGTTGATTTCCAGTTTTAAAAATATCTCGGCAGATCAATCAAGTGAAAAAAAGCGGATCTTTAATGTAAAAGATTATATTAAAGATGTCCTTCTGAGTTTACGCCCCAGGTTAAAAAAAGTGAATCATGTCATCTCCATACATTGTCCGGATGATCTGACAATTTCCAGTCATCCCGGGGCATTTAGTCAGATTTTAACGAATTTAATTATTAATTCCCTGACTCACGGATTTAAACCGGATGAAAAAGGATCCATTGATATCGAAATCAAAATAGAAGATATTAATATTATTATGACATACTCGGATAATGGGAAAGGGATAGACAAAAACCATATCAATAAAATATTTAATCCCTTTTTTACGACAAACCGGAGTAATGGAAATACGGGACTCGGGCTGCACATCGTGTACAATCTCATCACCACGACTCTTAATGGGAGTATTGTCTGCACGAGTGAAGCGGGGAAATTGACACAGTTTATTATGACCTTTCCTCTTCTATAAATCACTATACTAAGATCTCATTTTTCTATATAGTTCCTTTCATGATTGATGTGCAGAAACCTGTCAGTTTTAAAACGATATTTATCATCGCCCTTCCGATGGTTGTTTCTCAAGGTACAGAAACTGTGATGATGTTTACGGACCGTTTTTTTCTCTCACTTTTGGGGAAACAATTCATAACGGCATCCATGAGCGGCGGTTTATCCTCTTTTGTTTTTTCATCATTCTTTTTGGGAGTCATCGGCTATGTGAACGCTCTTGTGGCCCAGTATTATGGAGCGAAGCAGTTTAAGAATTGTTTCAAGGCGACAGCCCAGGCCCTGTGGTTATCCCTTTTCTGTTATCCCCTGTCCCTGGTGCTGATTCCCGCTGTTCATTGGTTTTTTGTCTGGGCCGGCCATTCACCGGGTCAAGTGGCCCTGGAATTTTCTTATTTCAGGATTCTTATGGCAGGTAGTTTTTTTGTTTTTATACGGACCGCCCTTTCCGGATACTTTATAGGGATCGGAAAAACACCTGTTGTTATGGCATCCAATATTCTGGGAATGATTATCAATATCCCTTTAAATTATATCTTCATATTCGGAATACCCGGCCTGCCTGCCATGGGGATTGAAGGCGCCGCCTTCGGGACTTTGGGGGGAAGTCTCGTTTCCTGTCTCTTTCTTGTCATTGCCCTGCCCCTTGATAAACTCTATCGAAACCATACAAACAGAAGGAATAGATGGTGGGGAATAAACGGGTCCATTCTAAAAAAATTACTTTCCTTCGGTATCCCCGCAGGTGGTGAATTGTTTGTCAATGTGTTCTTGTTTAACTTCTTTGTCCAGCTTATGTTTTCCTACGGTGAAGATGTGGCGGCTGCCGTTGTTATTACCTTTAATTATGATATGCTCGCGTTTATCCCTCTCCTTGGATTAAGCTACGCAGTTACAGCATTAACGGGACAACAGATGGGCGCCGGTAATATTCAAGGTGCGAAAAAGGTTATTTTATCAGTCTTAAAATTAACCTACGTGTATGCTTCGATAATGGTCCTTTTATTTGTCCTGGGAGCGGATTTGCTCGTGAGTGTCTTTTCCATGGGCTTTTCCGCGGATGATCAGGCGGTCCTGCCTTTGGCACGAATTATGCTCCGCCTTGCGGCGATTTATCTCCTTGCCGATGGGACTCAAATTGTTTTCGGGGGCGGATTGCGCGGCGCCGGTGATACCCGCTGGGTCATGTATATTTCCGTGGGACTTCATGTCATGATGGCTCTGGGAACATATGTCATGATTAAGATTTTACATATTCAGCCCATCGGGGTCTGGCTTTATTTTATCGGTTTTGTTCTCTCCCTTGGTGTATCCATGTTTCTCCGTTATAAAACAAACAGGTGGCAGAAAATTAAGATGGTGAACCATGAGGAATCCGGGGAAAGTGAGATAATAGAAGAAACTTATTTGTAATATCCGGAATCATGAATTAAAATTATAGCAGGATGACTGAGACTGGAAGGCATAAAAAATCCTCACGACTCATTCACAACATAGTCAGGGGTGTAAAGAAATTCTTTTTATATTCGGTCCTTATCTTCTTCTTTTTTATTTTTACCTTTCCTTTTTATTATGTGTTTGTTCTGGCAACCCGTTCATATGATACTATTTTTAATGTTCCCCCTCCCATCACCTTCGGGACGTATTTTATCCATAATGTTACCATATTACTCGATCAGCTTCCTTTTTTGTCGAATTTTTTAAATAGTACCGTGATCGCGGTATGTGCAACAGGAACACGGATTTTTTTCTGTACCATGGCAGGATTTGCCTTATCAAAATACAAATTTCCCGGCAGGCAAGCTATCTATACACTTGTTCTGGTTATTTTAATGTTTCCCCGTTTTTTCACAATTATTCCTATGTTTAAAATGATGGTATGGTTTAGGTGGGTAAACACCTATCTTCCCCTCATTATCCCGGGTATGACCGAAGCGATCGGGGTATTCCTCATGACTCAGTTCATGTCCCAGGCAATTCCCGATGATTTGCTCGACGCAGCCCGGATAGACGGGTTAAATGATTTTCAAATATTGATACGGGTTGTTTTTCCCCTCACCAAGCCGGGGATTTCAGTCCTGGGGACCATCACCTTTATCGGTTCGTGGAATGATTTTCTCTATGCTCTGGTGATGCTCCCTGAGCGAATCATGCAAACATTACCAGTAGCCCTTTCTTCCCTCTATCTCATGGGGGAAGGTGATTTTGGCGCACTCATGATGGGAAATGCCTTGACGATACTTCCCTTACTCATCATCTTTGTTATTTTTTCAAAAACCATTATAAATAATTTCCTGGCGGGAAGTATTAAAGGATGAGTGCCCGCTGTAGAGAGTCCTAAAAAAGGAGATATGAAATTATTATGAAAATGAAAACATCAAGGATTTTCTATCCGTTTTTATTTCTTACTCCTTTCTTTGTTCTTTTTTTAGTATTCGGCTTGTTCCCCATTTTTTTCTCTGTGTTTATTTCCTTCCAGACCTGGAAAGGTATGGGAGAGATGCGGTTTGTGGGACTGTTAAATTATTCGTATCTCCTCTTTAAAGATCTTTATTTCTGGAAAACCATGAGGGTCACGCTCTGGCTCCTGGTTTTCGGTTCTTTAACCCAGCATTTTATCGCGATTCCCTGCGCCATAATGCTCAATAACCACTTAATTCGCGGCCGGGATATTTTTAAAACCGCATATTTCCTTCCTTTTATTACCAATACAATCTCCATCGCCCTTATTTTTAATTATGTCTTCGGGAATAATTTTGGTCTGTTGAATTTTGTCCTTGGAACCCTCGGAATAGAAAGGCAGGATTGGCTTCTCGATAAAAATCTCATTCCCCCGGCAATCGCCACCGTTGTAAACTGGCGTTACATCGGCTGGAATACGGTAATCTATATCGCCGGACTCCAGGCGATCCCCGTATCACTCTATGAGTCCGCTGAGATAGACGGGGCCACATCGGTACAAAAACACATCAATATTACCCTGCCGCTGCTTCTTCCCATTATCTTTTTTGCCGTTACCTTAAGCATCATCGGGGGCATGCAGTTGTTCGATGAACCCTTTATTATGACAGAGGGGTACCCCTCCATGGGGGGGACGAACAACGCGGGATTTACCGTCGCCTTCTATATTATGTGGCAGCTTCAGCGCGCAGGAAGGCTGGGGCGGGGAAGCGCGATCTCCTGGACACTCTTTCTTTTTGTGCTCTGTATGATTTTGATTTACCGGAAGATTATTCAGCATCTTGAGGGGAGTGAGGATAATGAGTAGAAGAGGATTTAATAAATTAGTTTAAATTATAGTTTGTATCTTATGAACTTAAAAGTGTTCAAAGCAAAGCCTGCTAAAAAGTATTCTTGACATATTTACACTGCATTGCCGATTTTCCATCTACAACTCCTTTTGGTATTAACGATTAATTCGCGTAAATAGATATTAAAATGTTCATATTTACAAAAAAAGGGAAAAAAACATCGGATGGGTGTTTTATGGCCAGTTGTTGGGATAAGGCGAAGCGGATGGGGACGGATTTTTGGGAGGAGGGAGTGAGAATTGTACACAGGAAAACGGTTGCTATTTTTGCTTCTTGTCATTATTATGATGAAAGAGTCTATCATAAATATAAATATTTTGTAATAAACTGTGTTGGCTTTGTTTTTTATGAATAAAATATTCTACTAATAAGTGAATTGGCGGCAGTAGCTGCCTTCCGATTATTTATAAAAGGTGTAGTGAATGACATCTGAAAAGAAAATAGAAAAATCATTAATTAATAAGCTCAAAGACCTTAAATACACCTATCGCGATGATATTGGGGATAAAGCTTCACTTGAAGCGAATTTCAGGGAACATTTTCAAAGACTTAATAAGGTAAATCTGAATGATTCCGAATTCGCGCGGCTGAGAGATGAGATTATTACCTCCGATGTATTTACCGCGGCAAAAACCTTACGGGAAACAAATACTTTTCGCAGAGACGATGATACTCCGTTGCAGTATACCCTGGTTAATAATAAAGATTGGTGCAAAAATGAGTTTGAGGTCATCCATCAGCTTCGAATTAATACCGAATATAGTCATCAGCGTTATGATGTTATCATTCTGATAAATGGTGTTCCGGTTGTTCAAATAGAGCTTAAAACCCTCCAGGTTTCGCCAAAAAGAGCCATGGAGCAGATTGTGGTATACAAAAACGACCCGGGTAATGGCTTTACCAATTCAATGCTCTGTTTTGTGCAGCTTTTTATTGTGAGCAATGAAAGCAACACCTATTACTTCGCCAATAACCATAAAGATCATTTTGCATTTAACGCGGATGAAAGATTTTTACCCATCTATCAATTAGCCGATGAATCCAACAGGAAAATAACCCATTTGCATGATTTTGCGGAACAATTTCTCGCGAAATGCACCCTTGGGCAGATGATAAGCCGGTATATGGTGCTTGTGGTAAGCGAACAAAAATTAATGATCATGCGGCCATATCAAATTTACGCGGTCAAGGCCATCGTGGATTGTATCCACCAAAACAGGGGAAACGGCTATATCTGGCACACCACCGGTTCGGGTAAAACCCTCACATCTTTTAAGGCATCAACACTGCTCAAAGACAATCCGGATATAGAAAAATGCCTGTTTGTTGTTGACCGCAAAGACCTTGACAGGCAGACACGGGAAGAGTTCAACAAGTTTCAGGAAGGCTGTGTGGAAGAAAATACCAATACGGAAACTCTGGTACAAAGATTATTGTCCGAAGATTACAGCGACAAAGTCATTGTTACTACTATCCAGAAACTTGGACTTGCCCTGGATGAGAACAGCAAAAG
>JAFGRV010000005.1 GCA_016934975.1 Spirochaetales bacterium
CGTCCAGTTGCTTCCGCCATCTATACTTACTTCAATATCGGCAAAGGTATCCGTATCCAGATCTGCGAGTCCGTTCGCATCAGATGCTGTACCGGAAATTGTGAAATTAGCATTCACGATTGAATTCTGGGGAGGACTCGTTACGGCAATCTGAGGCGGATTTCTGTCGATGGTAAAGTACACCGGTCCGAGAGTGCCGGTAACAGCGGGTTTTCCCGCCTTTACACTTGCCACATCATCAGCCTGAACTGAATAGTAATGAATCCCTTCACCAAGAGCCGATACATTATGTTCAAAGGCTACGGTCTTTCCATTCGGTCCGCTTTGACTCACGGCACCATACGCACCGCCGTCAATGCTTATCAGTATTGTCGTTCCGTCTACTCTGTCATCATCGGTAACCGTCCCCTGGATTTTCGCATTTGATTCCTGGAGGTTATCTCCGGCTTCGGGTGCAGTATCTTTTGTTTCATCCATGTTTGTAATATCCACAACCGGATCATCCGATGACTGATCAACAGCGATAGTCTGTGATACGAGAATTTCATTTCCCGCTTTATCCGGAACCCCGATCCAGAGTTTGTAATTCGTGAGGTCTGTGAGGGTTTCCGTATCAATGGTCCCGGCATATGGAGAAGATGTCCATGAGGCAATCTGTCCCGGCGTTGAATAAACGGGATCGGGATCGGCTGCCAGACGTATCCAGGCTTTTACGCCGGTGATACCGCTTTCATCAGAGGCATAAGCCCCGTAGGAAATAATACCATTTACCGTATTGCTTCCCACTACCGGGGTAATAGTTGTGATCTCCGCAGCCGGCGGGGTGGTATCGACGGTAATGGTCCGGGTGACTTGCCTGTATTTTCCCGCGATATCTGTTGCTGTGAATACATATTCGTATTCTCCGTCATCCGTATGTCCCACCGTATCAATTGTGACAGGATAGGTCCAGCTGCCGGCTACCACATCGATATTTACCGCAGCGCCGCCGTTTATCGAAAGGGTTATATAATCGACACCTGCTGCGTCTAACAACTTGTTTGTGTCGGATGCAGTACCGCTCAAAGTATAATTTACATTTCTGTATGCAGAGGCCTGGTTGATGTTGGTTTCCGCAAGATCGGGAATACTCTGATCGATGCCAAAACTCTGTGTAACGGGGGTGCTTGTATTTCCGGCATTATCGGTTGCCCGGACGTAAAAGGTCAGTGCACCTTCGCCGATTGCCGCGAGATCAAGGGTTGTACTCCAGCTTGCAGTCCCTGTGGCATTAGACCAATTGGTACCATCTGTCGAATATTCGACTAATGCAACCCCTGTTAATGCATCTGTTGCGGTTCCCGAAGCTGTAAAGGCAGAACCGGAGAGCCACGCCGATGGACCCGGGTTAATAATCACCGCGACCGGGGGTGTTTGATCAATTTGTACTGTACGGGTCGCCTGATTTATTCTGCCTGCCCCATCCGTAATGGTAACACGATATTCAAAAAGACCATCGGTGAATAAGGTTGATGCAGGAGTTGCCGGGTCTCTCGGAAGTCCTGTTATATCAAAGGTATCACTCGTCCCTGTCAGAGCAAAATTTTCAATTGTTACGAAAGGATCGGCATCTTTTCTCTGTTCAACAAGTATACTCGCAAGATTATTGGAATCATCTGCCGTCCCTGTCATATTAAAGACCGCATTTCTTCCCACAACTCCCGTGACAATATTGGTAATTGCAAGCACAGGATCAGCCTGATCGACGCCAAAGTCCCTGGTCATAATCGAGGAAAAAATTCCTCCCATATCTTCCGCCTGAACATGAAGGCGTTTATCACCTTCACCTAAGGTCGTTAAATCCATCAGTCCTGACCAGAAAGTTTTTCCTGTTGCAACATTCCATGATCCGATTGCTCCCGGAGGAGTATCTGCCAATGCTCCGACCCACCAATAAACCTGTTTTACCCCTGTTCCGGTACCATCTGAGGCAGTACCCGAGGCAAGATAGGTTGATCCGGAAAGCCATGAAGACGCGGAAGGAGCGATCATAGTGAGGGTTGGCCCGGTTGTGTCAACGGTAAAACGAAGATCTATGGTTTGGGTCTTACCGAAAGAATCCGTTGCCCTGAATTTATAGGTATGAACACCATCATCGGTATGTCCCACCGTATCAATGGTGACATTATATGTCCATGTTCCTCCATTTGCCGAAAGAACAGACCAGTTGGTCCCGCCATCTGTACTTACTTCGATATCTGCAAGGGTGTCCGTATCCAGATCCGCAAGTCCGTTTGCATCCGATGCAGTACCGGAAATTGTAAAACTACCACTTTGGACAGTGTCCTGCGCCGGGAGGGTAATTGCAATAGACGGCGGATTCTTATCAATCACAAAATAAACAGGTCCGAGAGTAACATTTACAGCAGCAAGACCTGATTTTGCACTCGCGAGGTCACCGGAGCGCACGTAAAAATAATGGGGACCTTCGGGAAGTTCTACTGGTGTTGTCAAGCTATGCTCAAAACTGACCGATTTCCCATTTGGGCCTTTTTGTGTGACAGCCGTCCACGCAGAGTTGGAATCAATACTGATTTCGATACTGGCGGAATCTACCATATCGTCATCGGTAATACTTCCCTGGATCTTTGCGTTCGATTCCAGGAGATTGTCCCAGCCAAGTGCCGGGGTATTCTTTGTTTCATCTAAATTGGAGAGGATAAGTGCGGGCATATCAGAGGATTGATCGATTGTAATTGTCCGGGATACGGTGTTTACATTTCCCGCCGAATCCAGGGCTTTTACATAGATAATATATTCTTCACCATCCGTAAGTCCTGCTGTTGTATCGAGGGTTGCGGAATACGGGGATGCCCAAAGAGTATATCCGGCGGTATCCCATACCGGGGCGGGATCTGTAGAAAGAAGAATCCATCGCCGTACAGCAGTGATTCCATTAATATCAGATGCGTATGCCGAATAGGAAATAATTCCATTCACGGAATTGGTTCCTATCATCGGAGCAATAGCAATAATATTCACTAAGGGAAGAGTTTCATCGAAAATAACCGTCCGGTTTATGGGAGAAGCGGATTTACCCGCCGTATCTGTCAGGGTAATTGTATATTCATAGGTTCCTTCAAGGGATCCCCCGGGAAGGACATACGACCAATTATAATTCTGCCCGGTTATATCCTGATCTATTACTGAGGAAGGAGCACCACCGTTAAGAATTTGAGAAACAGTAATATGCGCCACGGCATTCGTATCACTTGCTGTTCCGCTTAAGGTAAACGGCAGGTTCTTATAGGCAGTTGTTCCCCCGATAGAAGTCTCGGTGAGAGTCGGATTGCTCTGGTCAAGGAAAAAATTTCTATTCGCCACAGTGCTTTGGTTGCCTGCAAAATCCATCGCCACAGCATATATCGTATATTCACCTTCTCCTGCAACGAGAGGAACTGTTGTTGCCCATGAAGCATTCCCCGTGAGGGAATTCCACGTGGTAACATCCGCAGGTGGTGTATCGGTTGTAAGTCCGAGCCAGATAAAAATATTCTCTACCTGGCCGGTATTATCACCGGATGTTCCGCTGATGGTTGTACTATTGCCGGTCACCCAGGCACCAGGAACCGGTGAATCAATGGTAACTGAAGGAATAATTTCATCTATGGTAAAATGTAAGGATTCATATACCGTTAAATTTGCATTATCAGTCACTTCTATCTCAAACCAGATATTCTCTTGTCCCGGGAGTAACGGTACCTGGATAATATACCAGTCACCGGTGGTTGCAGCCGTTGCAAGACCCGGAAGTGCCGCACCCCCTTCCGTTAAGGAAGCAGTGGCAGTGAGAGACTGGATGGAATTATCATCGATTGCTTCTACAAGAATTTCAACACCCGTGTCCCCTGCCAGGGGTGTTCCGGTCTCAAAAGTTTTATAACTTACCAGTGTATTGTTCGCAGGAACAGTAGATTCAATATGCGGGGCGCCGGTATCAACAAGAAAACCGATAGCTAACGATGAAATTGATACGGTTCCCTGGGCGCCAACCTCTATTTTTACCCAATACTGGCCGCTCCCTATGTCGACACCGCCTACAAGCGGTTCAATCTGAAAGCTGATACTTGATCCGATTACGGTTTTTGTAATATCTTCGGAATCAACATTCGACTCGGCAGGCCATGTGGGATAATCCGCTGCCGGAATAATCCACGCCTTAAAAGAAGACGACACAATGGCATTATTTGAAAGACCGGGTTCCACATATCCGTTTATTGATGCTTTGTCGCCTAAAATATTACTGGTAATTGGGAGTATGGGATCAAGATTGGTTAAATGGATTATCGGGAGTGTGGAATCATTATTTTTATAAAAATCACCGTAAAGTAATTTATCCGGTCCCAAACGTATGGGAGTTATATCCCCATAGGTAATGCCACTGGAAGTCGTAATTCTATTCTGATCAAGATTTCCAATTTCATCCATCGATGGAAAAAGAGTGCCCGGTGAAAGATCGTCGACTAAATCCCATATATCTTTGGAATGATAATAATAAGTATTTGTATTTCCGGCTCTATCGACAACCACCACCATATAATTGAAGGTGGTTTGGTCGGCAAGGCTTGTCACATCCAGCCGGACTGACCAGGTATAGGTACCATTACATAATTTGGTTGACCCGGGAACACCGACGAGAGATACATTCACCGACTCGATGGGTGATGCGTCCCATACTTCACCCTTAATATCAATATAATCGGCAACAACCGCCGTGGATACCCCATATACCTGGGGAACTGTTACCAGGACTGTCGGGGCAATATTATCGACGTTAACGATGACAAAAGCTTCCGTGGTTTTATCGGAGTCATCGGTCACCACAACACTGATTGTCTGTCTCCCTTCCGTAAGGTTATCCGCCGAAGTTGTACCTGTGGGAATCATGAGACCCCACTCACCCTCTTCTTCTACGACAGTTTTGGTGACGGAAGTTGAATTCCCCTGATAACTCACAACTATTGATTTGAGCGCCCGATCATCTTCAACAGTACCTGCCAGGATAAATGAACCCCGGATATATGTATTTTGAGCCGGAAAAGTAATTGCGATTTCCGGCGGGGTGATATCTACTTTGTCCCCTGTACCGGGTTCAACTAGAGAACACGTCATGTTGAATAGTATAAAAATGAGAATCGTAAAACCAAAAAAAGTCTTTTGTATTTTCCTGTGTATTCCCCTCCCTGCACAAGAAAATACATTTTTAGAAATCCCTGAAATAAAGTTAAAAAAGTTCACCATAATTCACACCCTCTCTAGTATTTACCATACTACGATTTCAGACTTCATACGTTCACTTTACTTAATAATGGATTTTTTTTTAACTTCTGAACTATTCCCCGCTTTTTACAAAACATATGTCTTATAACATCAAGTATATAAATTTTTCAAAAAAAAGACATATTTTTCCCATACAATGTAAATATACTAGCAAAAATGTCCAACCGTAAATGAATTTTTTAGTATAAAAAATAAATAAAGCGTCAAAACACTATTTAAGCCCCACTCCGGAAATAAATCTATATTATAGCATTATTATTAACTGGACAAATCTAAAATCAAATTTTATAATTGTCCTATGATAACCAGAAACCTCCAACCATTCATTTTAAAATATGCCGGACAGTATCCGGTACTGGCCATTGTCGGCCCAAGACAAAGTGGAAAAACAACTCTGGCGAAGCAATGTTTTCCCGGGTATAAATATATTAATTTTGAAAGTCTGGATAATCGTATGCGGGCCGAAGACGATCCAAGGGGATTTTTGGAAGATACAGGACCCCGGATCATTCTGGATGAAATACAGCGGGTACCTGCCTTGTTTACATACCTCCAGGAATATGTTGATAAAACAAGAGAACCGGCCCAGTATGTTTTGACCGGTTCACATCAGTTTTTACTTATGGAAAAAATTTCCCAATCACTGGCTGGCAGAATCATCACCTTTAAACTTTTTCCTTTTACTATGAACGAAATTTACAGCCATATACCGGATAAAACCATATCGGAAATTTTCATGCCAAGTGAATCGGCACATGTTAAGCCGGAAAGGGCATTACCGGAACTCATACTCACAGGAATGTATCCCCGGATTCATGACCAACAACTGGAGCCGAGAAAATGGATTGAAAATTACCTGGAAACCTATATAGAACGTGATGTACGTCTACTCATCAATATTTCAAATATCAGATTATTTGAAAACTTTCTTAAAATAGCTGCCACACATTCCGGACAATTACTTAATTTTGCGGTTATAGCCAACAGCATCGGTATTTCACAGCCTACGGTAAAAAAATGGCTTTCCGTAATGGAAGCGAGTGGAATCATTTTTATTTTATCACCATATTATAAAAATTATAACAAACGAATTGTTAAAACCCCGAAACTGTTTTTTATTGATTCAGCATTATTATGTTTTTTATTATCCATAAAAACAACCGATGAACTAAAAGCATCTCCTCTTTACGGGAATATCTTTGAAACATTTATCATCAGCGAGTTTTACAAACGTATTCATCATGTCTGTGAAAAGCCGCCATTGTATTTCTGGCGGGATAAAACGGCAAACGAGATCGATCTGTTAGTAGAAGTTGGATCGGAATTGATACCCATGGAAATAAAACTGGCCAAGACATTTTCCGACTCCTTTTATACTTCCATATCCCGTTGGATGAATCTGGAGGGGAATCCCAGCCAAAAGGGATATATACTCTATACAGGAGATGAATGCATTGGCAAAACGAAACCTATATCTGTTTATCCCTGGTATACCTTTTAAACTTCCTTTATCCCTGTTTTTTACTGCCATACCGGAAATAATAACCTTCGGAGATCTCTGCGCGGCGGCTTTTGATCGAAACGAAATAACCGGTTTTCACTTCCCCGTCACCTCGATCCCGGGGGGCAATACCGTCACTTCCTCATTTCCATAGTAGGAGTAAAAACGCGTTTGAGGGCTTGCCACTTTCATGGGGAAACGGGCTTTCATTCTGTATGAAAAGATGAGCTCTTTTCCGGATCCGATTTTATCGATGTAAAGAATAAGCTGGCGTCCTGCCTGTTCCACCCTTGTCAGGGGTCCGCCATTTAAGACCGGACTAAAATCTTCCGTGAGCACATCAAATCCGGGGGCCACACCGATATCAACAATCATCATATTAAGATCCCTATCCGAATAATTGTTTTTCACCTTTACCGTCACCCTTATCATATCATCAACAGTGAGGCTCGATTTATCATATTCGACACCGATACCAAGAGGTTCGGCTTCGACATTCACCGGCCTGTTATGGGGAATATAATACGAACCTGCCAGTTGATAAAGAAATGATGCATCTTCCCCCGAATCAAGGGTGATGCTGATGGTATTCGTACCTTTTATAATGAACGAAGAGATATCAATCATCCTCATGACATCGGAATCCGATTCACTGATAGTTATTGCAGGCAGTTTCCTGTTATTGACGGATATATTGATTTTTCCGCTTCCGTCTCCCGAAGCTGCCGAAAGGGAGCGGATAAAGGTGCGGAGGCTTGCAATTGTCGCCTGGGTAGATGTCCAGTTGCCGAAAGCGTCTTTTTTCCGGATGAGGTAGTCGATGGCACCTGAAACACTGGTTCCGTATGAATTTCCCAGAATCATGGCATGTGAAACCAGGGCGGTTGTTTCTATAACGGCGATATCCTGTGTCCCGTACATACTCGTGGGAGTGTCCTGGTTCCAATAAAATCCCGAATCACCAACTATTTTTCTCTTTTCCAGCTCGGCAAGAATTTTATGCGCCGCCGGATCATTGCTGTTCAGGGTTAATAGACCGTTTGCGCAGATGGCCAGGGTAAAATTATCCATGGTCAAAGAAAGATTCTTTTTAATATAGGTTGATGCAAGACCGGCAGCCTGGCTTTTATCGTGCGAATATGCTAATGCCCAGGTTATGTAACCGGTATTTCGAAGAATATTCCCGGTAAATGCATCGATGGCACCCTCGGGGATACCCCCTGCATCCGGGGGGAAGGAACCATCAGCCTGCTGCTTTGATACAAGAAACCTTTGGGTTCTTTGGATGACCCCGGGATCAACAGAATGAACAAAACTCATCTCATAAAACTCCATAAGCCCGTAAGCAGTAAGAATATTGTGAGCCGGTGAATTTCCGAACCACTCAAAACCACCCCCGGCGCATTCAAAGGTAAGAAGCCTTTGGTATCCCTGGTTAATATATGCGGATGCCTTTAATTCAATCTCCGGAGAGACAACCCCTGCTTCCTGCATATATCTCAGGGCGAGAATGTTCGGATAGGTGGTAGATGAGGTCTGCTCAAAACAACCGGAGGGAAGCCGGAAGAGTGAATCGAGGCCTTCCACAACCTGGGAGAACAACCCGGGATATATTTTTAGAATAACACTTGAACTTTTCCCGATTGCATCTTCCGGAATCAACAAGGTGTTTTCCACCGTACCTTTGAGCCTGTCGGATACTGATACGGGAATCATCATCCCATCGGGTATAATTTTTATGCTTCGTTCAACAGCATCACTCATAGCCGCTCCCTTTGCCGTTACCTGAAACCGGTGGGTGCCGATGCCTGTGACACGGACCCGGAAATATTCCACCGAGACTTCACCCGGCTCAAGGACCCTCATTTTTTGCGGATTATCCAGGAGTTCGAACCATGAATCCCTGCGCACCGAAAGATCAATTGCCTGACTGACAGGAAGATAATTATACATGGCGACCGGGACACTTACCTCATCATTCTGAGTAAGACGTACCGGAAAATCAATATCGATAAAAAAATCCTGAAATACCTTAAATCCGGTGACGGAGCTCCCAAGCTCTCCTTTGCTGCTGTTTGCAGTTGAACTTACCCGCCATTCGGTAATGCTGTCTGCCGCCCGGAAGGTAACGGTTCCCTTCCCCTTTTCATCAAGAATCAGGGCCGGTTCAACAAAAAGGGTTTCGGGAAAATATTTCCGGACGCGGATATCCGCCTCCCTGGATTCCTCTTTCAGATTCTCCATCACCATTTCATCTTCCCTGCCACTCTTCATGGCCATCTCCGGAATCATCATGTCTCTGGCTCCTCCGAATAGATCCATGGCCCAGTCCCACTCCCACTCCAGGGGGGGATCGTATTTATAGATAAAATCCCAATAAACAGTATAAAGACTCTCCGTCAAAAAGCTGTAGACCATATCATCTTTTGTACCTTTTTTCATGTCCCAGCCGGTACAGATAATCCGGATTGTATTAGTATCAAGATTTAAGAGAAGAGGTTTTTTCCAGAGATCATATATGTTGATCTGTTCCGAATCGATGATCTTCTGTATCTGGGCAGAAAGACTTTCATCATTATATTTCATATTCCCTTCGGGAGTATAAATTAATTTATACAGATTTTTCACTACAGGGTAATAACATTCCTTCTCTATATGTGGGGCGAGTTTATTTTTTACTTCTTCAATAGCTTCACGGCTGGCGGCAAATTCTATCCCATGTGGAACATCCTCTGCATGAGAAGTAAGAAAAACCTCTGCGCCGGTTTTATCAATTTTCTCCCGGTTAAGAAAAATATCGGAATACGTGAATCCATGTACCTCGTATCTGGGTTTTTTGAAAGCGTCCTCAACTTCGAAGTAAACACGCTCAAGCCCCGGTTTATTTTCCTGAAGTGCATACACTGCCTCATCTACAACAAGCAGTCCGACTGCCGCCTGGCTGGGATTTCCCTTTTCATCGGCTGCCTGAACAGAAAGATTTACCGTTGCACCGGGAAGGTACACATCACGGTCCGGGGTCACCTTGAGGGTTAACTCATCGGCGGGATCGATATAAACGAGTTTCGAGTTCCGGACAATTGTCGTATCGTCACAAATGCCGTAAACCGAAAGCCGGACGATGCCTTCCATGCCGGGTGCTATGGACACCCCTCCCGTTACCGTTTCTTTGTTCTTTTCCAGGGTTTTGGTAAGGACGGTTTTATCTTCCTTTATAACTTCAAGATAAAGCCGTTTTGTGTCAAGATTTGATAAAACCTGAAACTGTATCTCATCTCCTTCTTTGTACACTGGTTGATCTGTTCTTAAAAGGATATGATATCCTGTCATATCCTCTCCACCGGAAAATGAAAATGTTTTTTGAGCTTTCTCTGCATTCTCTGTTTTTGAGTCCACCGTTATCACCTGGGGGAGTCTTTCAACATCCAGGGAAAAAGAACCATAGCCGCTTTTATTGGTCAAGACTCTTAAATCCCTGTCCCCCACCTGTACCTTATTTTCCGCGGCAAGTGGCCTGCCCAGGGGATCGGTGGTAAGAAGGTAAAAACCTATCTGCATCCCCGGCCCGAAATTTTGAGTTTCCGGCATACAATAAATTATGACCTGGGAGTCTGCTACACGGATAATTTTCTGTAGAGTCTGTGTATGATGTGCCTTATCTTTTACTTGAATGTCCATCCGGAGAGAACCAAGGCCCTGTTCCAATTGTGACCCCACAAGATAATCCGGAACCGGGAGATTAAAAGTAAAAATTCCTTCGTCATCAGTATAACCGGAAAGACTGCTTTGCAGGTTCCATTCCACATCAAATATGTAAGTATTGATGAGTACCTCACCACCGGCAACGGGTTTACCGAAAAAATAACGGCTGCTTATGTTTCCGAGAATACGGCTGCCGGGTTTGTAAAAATCACTGTCTGTGATACAATCAAGCTTAAACTTTGGAAGTACATACGAATCAACCGGTACGGTTTTTTCCGCTGTGACATCATCAACCTGAACCTCGATCTTATAAAGACCATTGTTGACAAAGGATGCGAGCTTAAAATCCATATAAACCAGGCCGAATTCCGTGGTTTGTGTTTCCGTTTTAAAAACCTTATTGCCCTTCCCATCATACACTGTAATAATCGCGGGAAAATCTGCAACAGGTTTCTTTTCCATTCCAAGAGCCAGTGCCCGGATGTGTATATCCTGTCCGGGTTGATAGATCGGTTTGTCAGTTGTAATATAAATTTTAATGTTCCGGCTCACGGTTACAGGAAAAGACGCCGTTTCCCGCATAGCTGAACCTTCTTTTTCGGCAGTGATGGCAAGAGTATAAGAGCCGGTCTCGGTGGGCACAGGTATATCGAGAAACACATCATCATTCATGTCTGTTTTTATCAGTTGAGTGAAGACCTCTTTATTTTTCCGGGACAAAAGAACCGCGGAGACCTGACTTTCCCCCTTTTTGTCTTTCCGGTAACTTGCTTTCCAGTCATTGTCTTTTGCGATGACATGGACCGGGACAACACTTCCTGCTTCCCACGTATCGGATCCAAGAACCGTTAGATCATACCTTTTTATTGCTTGAAAAAGGGATTTAAGATCAGAGTACTTCTGTTCCCCGCTTTTCACCCGGTATTCAATATTATACCAGACATAATCTGATTGAGATGTTATTGCCGCCGTAAATGAGTCGGTGGCCTGAATAATTGAAGTATGAGTAGTAATTCCCCGCTGAAGCGGAATCTCCACCCATCCGGATATACTTTTTTTGTTCTTCAGTGATTGAATCTTAAAAGAGACTTCGGTTTCCCGGGGACCCTCTTTAAGGTTATAAAGATCAAACTCAAGGATGAACGTGTTCTCACTCTGCCGGACAAAAAGGGAATTCTTTATAAGGAACACATCCATACCTTCGGGAATCCCAAGCGCCGGGGGAGCAGATGTACATCCCCAGGGGAAAAAAGAGAGAAAAATAAAACAAAAAAGAAAGATAAATCCGGTTGCCTTGATATTTTTTATTTTCTTCATGACCCGTCTCCTGGTATAATTACAATTGTAGTGTATAATACAATACATACGTAACAGGCGTGAAAAAGTAACAGGTGAATCATCAATTTCCACAACAATTGCCGTACAGGAGGTGTGTTAGTCTTTAACAAAAAAGCAGGCCACGCAGGGCCTTCTTTTTTTGTGGATTAAGGGCCAAAAGTTACGTGGTGATTGCAAAATTAAAGATTTTATTTATTTAACTAAAAAACCAACCTTTTCTCTTTTAAGACGTATAATTAAGTATATGAAGGTGGAATATGCGGACAATACATTACATTCCGGGCAGACAAAACAAAACAGGTTTTCTGAAATCTGGAACAAATATTACCCGAAATTAATGGTTTTTGTCATCCCATTCTTCAAAGATAAAACCGTTGACGCAGAAGACGCTGTCCAGGAAATCCTGCTCCGGGTATTCCAATCCTTTAGTAATTATGATTCCAAATACAGTGTTAGCACATGGATATACACCATAGCGAGGAATTATTGTATTGATCAGTCACGTAAAGAGATCCGCTTGAATAAGTGGGAGCAGGATGTTCCTGATAATTTCCAGGATGCTGATGAATACTTTAATCCGGAATCGCTTTTCCTTAAAGCAGAGCTGAAGGAAAAGATCCGGAACCTGATCCTTACACTAGATGAAACAGATCAGCAGATCTGTTTTCTTTACAATTATGAGGATCTGAACTACAGGGAGATCAGCGGGATTTTGAAAATCCCTGTAGGGACAATAAAATACCGGATGTACAAAATCCGGGATAAACTGAAAAAGAAACTGGAGACTTATTATGAAAAAATCAATTAAAATGCTTTTAAAAGAAATATACATTGATGAGGTTGATAAGATCGATGTACCTGCTTATCCTTTTAAGAATATGACTATTTCCGCAATAGATAAACCACTTAAGCAAACTATTGAGCGAACCAGGGTAAAGAATAAAGCCCTCTTTAGAAAGATGGTCAGGAAAATGCTGTTCAAGGCGGCAGGTATAATAATTATCCTGGGTGTATTAGGTTTTCTGCTGGCCACAAGTAAACCGGGACAATTGGCGGTGAATATCAGCGAATTAAGTGAAAAATACAGGCTTTCGGAACGTATTCCTGCAGGGATTCAATATATACAAAAAATGTATCAGGATTCAAACAATCTGAAAATTTGAAGGAGGAAATTATGTTAGTAAGATTTATTATCGGATTTATACTCAGCGTGGCTGCAATAACCGGAATTTTGTTATCATGGGATGTTTCAATACTCGTCTATGTGCATCTTCCCAGCTTCATCCTTGTTGTGCTTTTCTCCCTTTTTGCCCTATTTACGGCTTTCCCACTAAGTGAAATTAAAACCGCATTTGTGCATGCTTTTTCGAAAAAAGAGGAGGGGGAGGCTGATTATAAACGGGATATTGTTGTCTTTTCTGCATTGCAGCAGTTGATTTTCTGTGCCGGGGGAGTTGGTGTATTCCTAGGATTAATATTTATGCTGGCCAAAATAGAGGATAAATCAGCCATTGGAATGGGATTGTCCACAACACTTGTTTCATTCTTATACAGTCTCTACCTGAACCTTGTACTGGTTATTCCCTGTAAAGCAGTTCTCACTAAGAAAATGTCATAATTTCCCTTAATCCAAATAACGATTGGGGCTCAACGAGAAGTGCATCAATAATATCCACAAAACCATCATTGTTTACATCCCCGGAAAGCCGGATACGGACACTTTCCGTAATATCCACAGCGCCGGCGACCGAATATTCCTGCGCAGGAACGGGTGTCGGCAGTGTCCCATCAACCTCAAGTTCGATATTGAGCAAGATGGAAGAGCATCCTGAATTGTGATCCAAACAGTCTGAATTAATTTTTTTCTCTGGATTATTGGGTTATAAGAGGGAGGTCTGTCCTGGGAGCTGCATAAAACATGCCGAAATAGGAAATTTCACGAAATTAGTAAATTTTGGCGAATTTCTGTGAATATTTTTGTGGCGCGATTTGCCGTTATATTGTAAACTAAGTGCAAATGGCGGAAAAACGGCGATTTTTTCGCGGGAAGGATTATAAGTTTAACTATCATTTTAAATTGCTCTTGACCCATATCAATCATCTACGATACTATATTTTAATATGGCAATACCCAAGGAAACTGAAACATATACATATGATGATTATATTCATTGGCCTCATGATGAACGTTGGGAAATAATATCCGGAATTCCTTATAATATGAGTCTTGCTCCATTAAGGATTCATCAACATATTGTTTTCGAGCTTTCAGGACAGATAAGAACTTTTCTCAAAGATAAACCATGCCTGGCTTATCCATCTCCTTTCGATGTTCGAATCCCTAACGACCAGGGGATATATGATAATGTTGTTCAGCCCGATTTATCTATAATATGTGATCGAAATAAATTGGATGATCAAGGTTGTGTAGGTGCTCCTGATCTAGTTATTGAAATCCTTTCTCCGGCAACAGCTTCAAAGGATTTAAAAGTAAAATTCAA
>JAFGRV010000501.1 GCA_016934975.1 Spirochaetales bacterium
TACTCCTTATAAACCACGATCGGAAGATAAAACGAAGTTTTATCATACACCTTTAAACCACGATCGGAAGATAAAACGAAGTTTTATCAATACTCCTTATAAACCACGATCGGAAGATAAAACGAAGTTTTATCATACACCTTCGCCGTGCGAAAAAAACACTTAAATTTAATGTATTAATTTTTTAATAGATGATTTGTTATTTTAACTGTCCCCTGTATTAATATAATACAATTTATGAGAGACGTCGAATTAATCGAGAAAGAATTCGGGGTTTTTTAAAAATTATTTTCATTCTTCTCTGTTTTTTTATAGCATGAGCAGCTTGTGCATAAAAACATATGACATATCGATTTACTTTATCAGGAGACCGGATGCGATAAAATGTTACATTATAAAGAAAAAAAGGGCTGTTTTTAAAAAACAGCCCTTATGTGTGAATCGTTATTAAATTCCTGAATTAGGATCTGAATCAGGATCTTCGCATAAGGCAAGAAAATAGATGGATCGTGCGATCAGGAAGAATTTCTGGTTGGCCAGTTGTTTCACTGTTTTTATCTGAAATGCATCATAGAGTAGTTTTGCCTGGCGCTCGCTTAAACCCTGGAGAGCATCAACCGGAGCATCGAGGATTTCTTTTAAGGATTTGTTTTCATACGCTTTATCGACAGCATTATCAATATTTAATGCATCTTTTGCAGCACCCCCGTTCGTCTCGAATTTTGAAAGTTCCTGTATCGCCCATGCCCATTTTGCAAATCGTATTTTTGCAAACTGTTCCACAGTAGAAACACGAAATGCTTCTTTTATGACTACGGCATCACCTTCACTCACTCCCTGAATTGCATAAACAGGCTGTTTAAGTATTTCTTTCAGTGTCATGGATTCAAATTTTTTGTCTACGGCGTTTTTAATATTCATGTAATACCCTCCTCGGTTTATTTACGGGAATCGCGATAACAATAAATCAGGCATGTTGTCTGCGTTGTTCCCTCCATATCTTTAACATCAGCAAAGTGCTCCTTAAAAATCCTGAATGGTGAACTGTTTGTTCCTTTAATACGGCCACCATGGATGAAACGGATTAAAAAAAGAGCCCTTATATATGTTATAATAAAAAGTAGAGAAAAATAAAAGAAAATTTTTTTTCTTTTTTTATTAAAAAATCTGTGTCACTCGGTCGCCCTGCGCAGTCAATCGGCCTTTTCTTATAAGTTCCCTTTTCTTTTTCCGGCTTACTCTCCCCGGACAGGATTTGTTTTGAATATCTTACGGTTCACAAGGGAGGGCCACATAACGGAAAAGAGGGAGATAACGCGGAGGCTGCAAAGGACGCCAAGGTGCGCAGAGAAGAAATTTGTGAATGAAATTTTAAATACTTTGCGAACTTTTGTATCTCTGCGACCCGAACTACGGTTCGGGACTTTGCGTTAAAATCGGCCTTTTCTTACTCGATCCCCCTTTCTTGTTCCGGCTAAATCCCGCCCGGATCTGCCTGATTTGTGGCGAATGTCATGAAAATATGTTGTGAAAATATTTTTGTATCTATATACTTATATTATTATTTTGATGATTGTTACTATATTTTTCAGGAATGGAGTATTATGCCGTTAAAAATCACTTTTAATACCAACGGAACATGGCAGGGAGGGGCCCAGATACCCCCGGAATTACGGGATATCTCAAATCTCCATGAATGGATCAGCAGCTTTCTAAAGAAATTTAAATTGCTTGGCAAAATGTACGCCCAATACTTTACCAATGACGGGGAACTTGTGGGGCAGGAAAAGGCAAATCTTGTGATTGCTCTGGACGAACTCATCGGGGGGCTTGCTCTTCTCAGAAAGTATGTGACAAAGGATACTCCCAACCGCTTCGAGACCCTGGATAATAAATACGGCTACTGGTATGAGATAAAACTGGACCGCGCTACCTGGCGGGGAAGAGGCAAAATGAGTAACCGGTATACCTTTAAGATTTCCAGTTTTGCCAATTGGTATAGTAATACCATCATGCCGAAAATACAGGCAACCTTCCGGCTCTATTCCCGGGCGATGGCGGATGGGGTTCTCACCGATGATGAAAGCAAAAGCCTTTGTAAGTTTATCGAAATAATCATCTTTGATATTCTTGTAATAGAGAAAGTCCTTATCGGGACTGATATGAATCACTAGGGTGATTCTCAACATAATTGAATTCCAATCGTTGCTTCTTTCTTATTCTATCTTTCAAATAGATGCCTTTACATTATATCCAATTACTTTAAAAATTGACTAACAATTCACCACTACGCTGCTTTGTCTCAATTTAGATCGAAAAACAAGCATACGTAAAATTACTTAATGTAAAACCTGAAAATTTAGATACACTCAAAACGAGTTTGATACATGTGTATACAAAATAGAATCAAAATTTTTTTAAATGAAAGGAGTGATGTATGAAAAAAATTATTATTATCGCTAGTCTCTTTATTCTTATTCTTTGGGGGTGTAGTTTATTCGGGCCGGACGAAAAACCGGAATCTGAATATTCGATAAGCGGGCATCTCGAGGATATTGAAACCGAAGCTGTCATCGAAGGCGCTTCTATTACCATCGGGCAGAATCAAGTTCGAACAGACAATGCAGGATATTTTAAAATTTCTTATATGAATAAACAAGGTAATATCAGAATTTCAAAGCCCGGTTATGTGACGTATCAAAAGCCATTATCGGATTTTGTCTCAAATCAAATAAAAGATGTGAACTTTGCCCTATTACCCGTTGAGACCGAAGTGATCATCGATCCGTCAGTGCCGAATACTGTTTTAAGTGATTCCGGTGCCAGTGTGACACTTCCAGTTTTGGATGATATCGAAGAAGACTTAAGGGTTTCAATCACCAGTTTTGATTTATCCGGTGATGAACTGGAAATTGTTCCGGGAGATTTCAGCGCCATCACGACGTCGAATGAAGAGGTTACCTTAATCAGTCTGGGAATGATCGACGTGGAAATCACCGGGACAGAAACCGGGCAATCCTATTCCCTGAGCGGGAATGATCAGGAATATGAAATTACCATCCCGATCACGAGTGACCTTGAGGATATTCCCGATGAAATTCCTCTCTGGTTTTTTGATAAAGAAACCGGAAAATGGATGGAAGAAGGAAGCGCCTATAGATCGGGAGACAGATACACCGGGATGGTACGGCATTTTTCCACCTGGAATGCGGATATTGCAAAGCGGAATGGGAAATGTATTACTTCCGAAATCGTCGATGAATACTCCGGTTCGAATGAGATTTATCGGATAAGCTTACAGTTTCCCGGATACAACCGGACCAAATACCAGAATGGTTCGGACAAACGTATCGAAATCATCCGGCTGCCTATGAATCAGGAAATGATTCTTGGAGTCACGCGTCAAAGCGACCAGCAGGTAAGAAGTGTCACCTTTATTATACCTGAAGATACTTCGAATGCCTGTTATGATATCGGTGACCTTGTTTTTGGGCCCCTCCATTCACCGACACCCACACTTACGCCCATTCCGACATCGACTCCTGATCCAACACCCACTCTGACACCGTCTCCAACTCCGACTCCGACATCAACTCCCACACCAACTCCAACCGCTACGCCTGTAACTCCCAGCGACGATTATGTTCAATTTACCATAAACGGGACCACCTACCTGTGGAATTATTGGTTACTGGGAGGCTTTAGTCATCTTTCAACTTCTGATTATTATTACAACATTTATGAGGGTGATACAGATTGCTCAGGATCTTCCTGTAATCGCATGCACATCCGGGTAAGGCTCAATCAGGAAGGAAATTATACCGATGCCGATGGATTAACAGGAATGAGCTACTATGATGAAATGGGGAATGCTTATTATGACAGCAGCACAGGTTGTTATGTACATATTACAATTGATCTGTGGACTTCCGATTTGATTTTGGGGTCCTTTGAATCAAGACTAAAAAATATAAGTATGGATAATTATATTACAATCACAGGCTCATTTGTGAGTTATCCCTACGATTCCCGATTATCAAAATCTATTAATCGGTCATCTCTATTTGAAAAAGAAATGATGGAGGAAAGAGATCGAAATAATAAGGAAATAATAATGTTGCAACCTAATAAATGATTTTTACTTAAAATCAAAGTAATGAATAGAGATGGAGGGGACCCTCTCCATCTCTATCTTATGGTAAGAGATACATTATACAGGATAAGGAATCGGTAATTTTTTTGGTTGTAAAGATAGAGAAAATATTGTAGAGTAAGAAAAAAAATTGATAGATGAAAAAAGGAATTCAATGAAAAAATCAGCCTGCCTTCTCATTAAATTTTTACTCCTCCTTTTACCTTTATGTTCTTTTCCCGATTCCGGAACATCATCCATGGAAAAAGAATCCCCGGGGACAAAGGGTCTGTATGAAGATGTCATGAAAGAAGAAACTCGGGATAAAGAAAATCATATAATCCCTTCGCCTTTGCGGATGAACCGGCCGGAGGTATTCAAATCGGTCAAACCTAATAATATGGTCGCTTTTCTTGTGGGTAATAATAGTTATACTCCCGAATCGGGATTTGTCACTCTGAATGAATGTGTAAATGATGTAAACCTCCTTTCGCGTATTCTCACGGTTTGCTGCAAACTGGACCGGAAGAATGTTCATACCGGAATCAATATAACAGCCGGAGAATTCAAATCCACGATAAAAAAAATTATCAGCCAGCTTGAGAAAGACCAAAGCCTGTTTTTATCCTTCAGCGGCCATGGAGATGAGGACGGTTCTCTTATTTTTGTTGACGGAACTTCCGTGAAACCCGGGGAGTTAAAATCCATCATTAATTCTTTTGCAAACGATACGGTCATTTTAATCGATGCGTGTCATTCCGGGAGTCACGATTTACCTGTTGATATGAACGAAAGTGTCCAATTCAAGGAGAACTCGATCCGGATCTATAGTTCCCTGGCCCATATGAGTTCAAAAGAAATTCAATATACCAACGATTATTTTGCCTACCTTAATTATTTCTATAAAAACGTATTGGGATTATCCGGCCTGGAAGGAAACGGATATTTCACATCCTTCATCGGCTATTTTTTTGCAGAATTTGATTTCTCCGATTCGGAGAATATAAGCTATCAGGACCTTATGAATTATATCGCAAATAAAAACAATCAGTATGTGGAAGATCTGGCACGGCGCGGTTACCGCTCCGGAGATGCGGAAGCGGAATTCGAAAAACGGCAATATCAGGTGCCCAAAATGTATCCCCTGGGAACAAAAAACCGCTTCAACGATCCCAACCATCAATTTATGCTCATCTATAAACCCATTCAACCACCTCTGGGAATTCATATAGGTTTTGCCATTGAATCGAATTACAATTTTACTCAAGTTTTCACAGGACGTCTGGGTGCCGGATTATCCTTACGGCTCTCTTATGTCCCGGGAATCGAAAAAGGATTTTTTTTTGGAACGGAAACCGGCTATTTCTTTGTGAACAGACCCGAAGAAATCAAAAGCGGCTTGCAAAGTATCTGGGCCCATTTTATCCCGGCCATGGTCATCGGGGGCTTCCAAAATTACCTATTAAACGATCAGATTATCTTCGCAATGGCCGGCGGTGGGGGAGTCTGTATCGGGATTTGGTATATGGATGAGTTTTTAACAGTAAATGCAGAGGTTAAGAATTATATTCATGCCTGTTTTATGGGTGAGGTGAGTCTCTCTTATCCCCTCATGGAAGAGATCCGGTTAAAATTCGGAATTCAGGCCTATGATATCATGCTTGATATGAGTCATCATATCATCGGTCTGAAATTACCTCTCTCTTTTAGCTACCGGTTTTAATGCAAAGGATATTGTTATGAAATTGATTAAAATCCTATTGTTACTTTTTATTATTATGTTTCTTTTGAGTTGTGATGTAAATGACTTGATTAATATCATCGACCGGATCGTCGATATCCCTGCTGTTCTTTCGGACCCTGAGTTTTTATTCGATGAGGTATCGGATCCCGAAAAACTCCGGCCTGGTATATCGATTAGATTCTCCATGAGCATGGATAGTACATCGGTTGAGGCCCACACATCACTCAAAAGGGGCGGATATATTGATGTGGAAATTGCTAAAAGCTGGCATGACAACAACCAGGTATTGCAACTCCTCCCTGAGAGTGATCTTGCAAGAAACAATTCCTATAGCATCTCTATAAAAAAGCAGGCCATGAGTCAACAGAAAGTCGGGTTAAGCGAGGATTACAGCTATTCTTTTATTGTTAATTTTTTGGCTCCCCGGGTGCTTGGTAGCATTCCCTCCGATGGAACCATGGATCATCCCGATTATAATACTGTGACCATTATATTTAACAAGGAGATGGATCCGGACTCTGTCCGTAAGGAAAATAATGACGGAACCCATAGCGGGGCTTTTTCCCTTTATCCATCAGGCCAAAAGGACAATCCCCTTCCCGGCGTAGGCAGCTGGGTGGGAGAGAATTTTATTTTTAAAACTACCTCTTACATGGAAGTGTTCCAAAGCTATACCATCGAGGTAAGCCGGGAAGCCAGGGATATCTTCGGAAAATATATGGATGAGCCTTATCTGGCACAATTTCAGGTTTATGGTGAATACAAAAGCATTAGAAATTATCCTGTTGATACGGTTCTGGGAATAGACCTTCTGGAAATTTATGATGGTTCTTATAATCTTTACGCCATTAATGGGAATTTAAATGAAATTGTAACATATGAATCCAATGGATCTTTTATTGAACGATGGCCTGTCGCCTATGAAACCTCCTATCCATGGAATCCGGCTATAGATATTAAAATTGATGACCGGGAGGAAATCCCGTCTATTTATTTACTTTCAAAGGATGATCACAGGGTGTTGGTCTATGATTCCGGCGGCGGCTGGTACGGCTGGTTCGGTAAAGGAGAATGGCATGACTGGGAGGACACCTTGGAACCGGGACCAGGTCAAGGTAGTGATGATTTTGCCTATCCGGAAGCCCTGGCCTTTGACAGTACTGGCTATCTGTATATCGCCGATACAGGGAATCATAGAATCCAAAAACTCAAAATCACCGGCCACGCACTGGAATTTGTTGACCAGTTTGGAATTTACGGATCAGAGCCCGGAGAATTCAATAGTCCCAAAGGATTAGCATTGGATGAGGACGGAAATATCTACATCGCTGACACCGGGAACCACCGCATCCAGAAATTTGATTCGAATTACAATTTCCTTTTCTCCCGGGGCGTACAGGGCACAGGTAAAGGAGAGTTTACAGACCCCCGGGGCATTGCAATTGAACAAAATCAATATATATATGTTGTTGATTCCGGTAACTACAGAATTCAAAAATTTGATCTTTCGGGGAATTACGTCACTCAATGGGGGCAAAAAGGGAATGGTCCCGGGGAGTTTGAAACACCTTTGTTTCTCGCCGTCGATGACCTTGGAGAAATCTATGTCTCCGATCCCGGCAATAACCGGGTGACCGCATTTAAGGTAGTACAGGGGGATACCAACCCATGAAAAGGATTCATAATATCGGTTTTATCAACCTGTTTCTTCTATTATTGGCTTTTTCCTGTGCTCCGCCGGATTTCCATACAACCCTTGAAAACCATATCCGGCTCCCCGACGTTGTGTCGGCCTCGCCTTCAGACCAGTCCCTCAATATCGCCCCTGAAGCATTCATCACCCTGACCTTTAACCAATCGATGGATATTGATTCGGTTGCCCTTAATTTACACTTACTGCAAAATGGGGATGAGAACCTGCAGGTCCCCTGTGCCCTGACCTGGAGCGGCAATAATTCGGTTCTAACTATGATTCCCGGAGAAGATTTAGATCAGGATCAATTCTACCTTGTGAAATTGGAGAGATCGGCTACAAGTAAAGAGGGGATTAAATTCCAGGAAGACTTCCGGCTTGCCTTTTCCACCTCCCGGGAGGATATTATTCCCCCGGAGATAAACAGAGTAATACCTTATGATAATGAACAAAATGTACTGGGCTATAGAGATGTTGTTGTTATGTTTTCCGAGGAAATGGATGTTATCGCAACAGAAGCTGCCTTTAAGCTTTATGATATGGAATTCAATGAAGTACCTGGAACTTTATCTTGGGAAGGAAAGAATTTGTTTTTTTCTCCGGAAATGGATTTAATGGCATTTGGGGATTATTATATATCAATTTCAAAATATGCTTATGATTTATCCGGAAATTGTTTAATTGACAGCTTGATAACTAAATTTACAGTTTATGGGAAAATTGAGTATATAACTCAAATCGGAAAATCCAAGTGTGATTTAATCGACCCTCGTGATATAGCTTTATATGAAAAAAACGGAATCACCTATATTTTCGTTTTAGATAATTACTCTATTTTTAAATTCAGATATAATCCGATTCCAAATCAGAAAGGAAGTATGATATTAATTGATAAATGGGGAAAAGAAGGGTCTGCGAACGGAGAATTAGATTTGCCATTGGGAATAACTATAGGTGATGATGGATCGATTTATATTGCTGACACAAATAATAATCGAATCCAGAAATTTTCTTTTAATGGTAATTATATAACCCAATGGGGAGGTTATGGCAGCGAACTGGGTGAATTACGATTGCCTTTTGATTTGGAAATTGGAAGTGATGGTTCGGTTTTTGTTTGTGAATTTGGAAATCATCGTATCCAAAAGTTTTCATCTAATGGCGATTATATCAACCATTGGGGTGGACAGGGAGCCGGGACAGGAGAATTTTATTATCCGGAGAGGATAGCTATTTATAATGAAAAGATCTTTGTGATTGATGGCGGAAATGATCGGGTGCAGGAATTTTCCTTAGATGGCAGCTACATTACTCAATGGGGCAGTTACGGAACAGGTGATGGTCAATTTTATTTTCCTGATGCTATAGCGATCTCGAATAAGGGTTCAATTTTCATAAAAGATAGTGGAACTAATGGAATAAGAATTCAGCAGTTTGATTCCAATGCCATGCATCTAAAAACCTGGGATGATAATTTTCTAAATGATATATATCCAAAAAACTTTACTATCGGACAAGATAATTCAATTTTTATAATTGATTCAATAAATAATTATATTGTCCTTTTTAATGAAAACGGTGAATATATAAACCATTGGGGAAGTGAAATTTTAAACGACGGTAGACTCCGCCGGCCTCAATCAATAGCAGTTGGCGGGGAAGAAAACGCGATGTATGTTGCTGATACAAATAATAATCGTATCCAAAAATTTTCATCTGAGGGATCATTTATCAGAATGTGGGGGGAATTGGGTTCAGGACCCGGAGAATTTGATTCTCCGGAAGGAATAGCAGTGGGAAAAAATGGTGTTTATGTGGTTGATTGGGGGAATGCTAGAGTCCAGCAATTTGATTTTGATGGTCAATATATAAGAGAATGGGGAAGTTATGGTTCTGAAATAGGGGAATTTTATCAGCCCCATGGAATAGCAGTTGGAGAAAATGGTTCGGTTTATATTGCTGATTCCGGAAATTACCGAATCCAGAAATTTTCTTCTACCGGTACATTTATTAGGATGTGGGGAACGGAAGGTTCTGGTGCCGGGGAATTTAATTTTCCCTATGATGTTGAAAGTGGTGAAAATGGAATGGTTTATATAGCTGATACTGATAATCACAGGATTCAAAAATTCACTTCCGACGGAGTATATATATCGCGATGGGGCAGAAATGGCTGGCAGGAAACAGAATTTAATCGTCCATTTGGAATAGCAACAGGAATAAGCAATATGGTTTTTGTAGCTGATTCATGGAACACTAGAATTCAAGTTTTTAATGCAAAAGGCCAGTTTTTAACACAATGGGGAAAACCGGGATCAGGAAATTTAGAATTCTATCAACCTAATGAAATAGAAGCAAGTAGAAACGGAATGGTTTATGTTGTTGATACCAATAATGAAAGAATCCAGATTTTTCGCATTCGCAATTATTAGCTAAAATTAAGGAGTGTACATGAAGATTTTAGAATGGTTGATATTAATAGTTATTATTCTCATGATTATAAACTGTTCTTCACCTGACGATGATCCGTCTCCGCCAACCGGTCAATCTCCTTCGCCCACAATAACACCGGCGCCCATACAAACTCCGGAACCGGTTCAAACACCGGTACCCGGACCCCAATACAAATTATTATGCAACATATCCGGGCATCGCTCCGATGTAAACTCGATTGCTTTGAATAAAGAAGGTACGAAATTGGTTTCCGGAAGCAGTGACGGTACTGCCAGAATTTGGAACCTGGCCACCGGGAGTTGTGAAAGGGTTTTGGAAGGTTTTAATGCAGAGGTCCTGTCGGTGGCTTTTCATCCGGATGGATCTAAAATTGCCATGGGCTGTGAAGATGGCGTGATAAGGATTTGGAATGTATCTGCGGAAAATGTAGACAAAACAATCATTGCTCATAGCGGTAATATCACAGCGGTTGCCTATAATCACGATGGGAGTATACTGGCAAGCGGAAGTTATGATAATACGATTAAACTCTGGGATACTACAACCGGAGAATGCATGAGGATATTGAATGGCCATTCGGACCATGTTACTTCTGTGGCATTTAATGACGATGGTACCAGACTCGTTTCCGGGAGTGAAGATAATACGATTAAAATTTGGTTTATTCCTTTGTTCCTTTGTGAAATGACTTTAGCAGGTCATACCGGGAAAGTATATTCAGTGGCTTTTAATGATGACGGAAGTAAATTCCTTTCCGGCAGTGGTGATGAGACAATTAAATTATGGAATGTTGAAACAGGTCTGGTAGAAAAGACATTTACGGGTCATGATTATAGTGTATACTCAGTCGCCTTTAGCCATGACGGATCAAAGATTGTTTCCGGAGGTTTTGACGAAACAATAAAAATATGGGATATCGAAACCGGAGAATGCGAAAAGACCTTCTATGGTCATACCTATCATATTTCTTCTCTAACATTTAATCAGAATGATACAAAGATTATTTCAGGGAGCGATGATAATATGATAAAAATATGGGATATAGCCTCGGGAGAATGTGAGGTGACATTAACCGGTCATTATAATGATGTAAATAGAGCCGTATTTAACCATGACGGGACAAAAATTGTTTCTGCGTCCTGGGATAAATCAGTTAAAATATGGGATGTTGGGACCGGAAGTTGTGAGAAGTCGCTGGATGAACACAGCTATAGTGTTATATCGGCGGTATATAATCATACGGGAACAAAAGTTTTATCCAGTGATATTTATACTTTTAAAATATGGGATGTTGAAACCGGGAATTGTGAAGCATCAGTAACACTTGATTTCTATATCTATACAGCTATTTTTAACCAGGATGGAACGAAAGTCATTATAGGGAATAGAAATGGAATCGAGTTATGGGATATACAATCCCTGAGTCTGGAGAAAACAATTGCAGAAAATATTATTATCAGGACCCTCGCTATAAATCATGATGGAACAAAGATTATTTCAAATGGAGAACCCGGTGGTTTTTATGAAAACACAATAAAGATATGGGATTTACAGACAGGAGAGTGTGAGAAAATATTCGAGGGCCATCAGGAACAAATTACTTCCTTAGCTTTCAATCATGACGGAACAAAGATTGTTTCGGCCAGTTTTGATGAAACGATAAAAATATGGGATGTAGAATCGGAAAATTGTGAAAGAACCCTTACTGGCTTTACCTATCGTGTCCTATCTTTAGATGTTAATTCCGATGGTACTAAGATTGTATCGGGTGGAGAAGATAATACAATGAGAATATGGGATTTTCAATCCGGTCATATTGACCAGATTATATTTGGTCATACACAAAGTATTCCGTCAGTCGACTTCAGTCCCGATGGATCGAAAATAGTATCAACAAGTTACGATGATACTATTAAGATCTGGAGTTTTTAATAGGTTGTCTGATACATTTAAAATAAAGGGAAATATTATGTTCAAAATCAGTTTTTTTATAATCCTGTTATTATCCATGAGTCTTCTTTTAGTAAATTGTCCGGATCCTGGAGACTCAGATGATAATAATCCAACTGAAGAATCTACACCTCAACCAACCTATGCACCGAAAAATGATTTTAAGTTAATTAAAATTTTTTCCGGGCATTCCAATTATGTATATTCGGTTGCTTTTAATCATGACGGAACAAGGATGGTTTCGGGAAGCAGGGATAAATCGATAAAAATTTGGGAAACAGAAACCGGAAATTGTCTGCAAACAATCGAAGGTCATCCCTATGATGTTTTTACTGTTGCTTATAATCAAAATGGTACTAAAATAGTATCCTCTGGTTGGGATGAAATCAAGATTTGGGATGTTGCTACAGGAGTATGTGATCTAACGATTGATACATCCTGTGATTTTGCAGCCTTTAGTCCCGATGGAAAAAAAATTGTATCTGCAAACAGGATTGATGATACGATTAAGATTTGGGATATTGAGACAGGAATGATCGATATCACATTATCGGGCCATAGTGGTCCGGTGAATACAGCTGTTTTTAGTCCGGATGGCAGCAAAATAATATCCGGAAGCAGCGATGAAACCATTATGGTTTGGGATATAAATACAGGAGAAATACTAAAAACATTGTCAGGTCATACTGACAATATTAATTCGGTAGTGATATCAAATAATGGAAGCAAAATAATATCCGGGAGCAGTGATAAAACTATCAGAATATGGGATATGGTTTCCGGAGACTGTGAAACGATACTCGAAGGGCATGTTGATGAAATTACTTCCCTGGCAATAAGTCATGATGATTCAATGATAATATCCGGAAGTAGAGATAAAACAATCAAATACTGGGATATGAAGACCGGGAAGTGTGTGAAGACATTAACAGGCCATAATTCCGATATTTCGTCTGTGGATTTTCATCCGGACGGCACAAAAATAGTTTCCGGGAGTTATGATAATTCTATTCGCCTGTGGGATGTTATTACAGGCACGTGTGTTTATTCTCTCACCTATATAGGTTCTGAAATTTATACAGCCATATTTAGCAAAGATGGAAAAAACATTATAACAGGTGATTGTAACGGATCAATTAAAATTTGGGATAGTGCAACTGGTATATGTAAAAATATTTTAACAGCACATACTTGGACAGTAAATACACTGGCAATAAATCCGGGCGGAACAAAAATTGCTTCCGGCGGGGAGGATCAAACAATCCGGATATGTGATATGGCTTCGGGTATTTGTGAAAAAATACTTTTTGGTCATACCGCTGAAATCAATTCCCTGGCCTTTAATGAGCAGGGGACTACAATAGTCTCCGGAAGTGATGATGAGACCATCAGGATTTGGGATGTTGAAACCGGCCAATTATTAAATACTTTCAACGATTCTCAAGGATCTGTATCATCAGTTTTGTTTAATCATGAGGGAACAAAAATAATATCCGGGAGTTTTAATGGTATCATGATCCGGGATATGCAGACAGGAGAATTATTAAACACACTGGTCGGTCATACCGGCGGCATTAACTCTCTGGCGATGACTCATGATGGAAATAAAATTATTTCCGGAAGTAGTGATAAAACAATAAAGTTTTGGGATGCTGAAACAGGATATTGTGAAAAAACTTTTTATGGCCATACGAATTCAATTTTATGGATCTCGATTAATCATGACGATACAAAAATGGCCTCCGGTGGCTTTTTATTTGATAATAAAATTAAGATATGGGATGTGGCGACCGGAATATGTGATCAAACTATTGATGGTCATACCAGTTGGATCAACTCAGTTGTCATGAGTCCCGATGGAACAAGAATTGTCACGGCGAGTCATGATAAAACAATGAAGATATGGGGTTTTTAAAAACCAAAACTTACATTCAACTTTTTATATAGTCAATAATTTTTAATGGAGGCATATATTCTATCTCACAACATAACCTAATTTCTTTAATAACTCGGTTCTGTTCGTTGAACCGGCTTTTTTATTCATTCTGTAAATATGGTGTTCAATAGTTCTCGTACTTAAACCCAATTCGGAACCTATTTCTTTATCCTGGGAACCCACGGCTACCAA
>JAFGRV010000502.1 GCA_016934975.1 Spirochaetales bacterium
ATATAGTTTGCTATTTACAGAGACCCGCTCCGGTGTAATAAGGCTTGATTTTATTCTGTCCGCTTTTGCCCTGTTTTTTAATATCCGCGGTGGGTGGAGCATTCTCCGGCCTGATGTATCTTCTGTTTTCCTGATACTCAAGTCGATATATTCCAGCACATCTGTTGTGAGCAAGCCGTTCATATGGAGATACAACGGTATATGGAAAAGGAAAGAAACAACTATCAGCAAGCGTAAAAGTTGATTGTTATCTTTGTGTTTAACCATCATTCCCATATAATTCCTGAAATTGCTTCGTGTAATCTTCAGCTTCTTCTGTCTGATTAAGGCGTTTGCATAGAGTTATAATATTCTTGAGCCATCTCTGTTCCGGGTTGCCGGGCAGATCAATCATTTTTTTATATATTCGCTTTGCCTCTTCCCAGTTTTTTAGTTTTATATTGCTTTGTGCTGCATATTCCAGGAGTCTTGCATCCTTTGCCTTATCCTCGCTTTCATCATAAAGCCTTTCATACAACTGTGACGCATCCTCATAATGCCCTGTTTCATATGAGACGAAGGCATAGTCCTGCAATAGTAACTTATCAAGTGTGAGTTCATAACCTTCCTTCAACACTTCTCTACCTTTTTCCCGTTTGCCTTCAATGAGCCATGTACTCGCCAGCATATAATATAATATCCCGTCAAGTACCTCCTCGCTATTCGATTTATTAGCGAGGTAATCAACGATGACATCTCTTGCCTCTGAATATTTTTTTCCGCTAAAGAAACCATGAGCCCTATGAAGGACGGAGGAAGCTGCGCGAACACGTGGGTTTGTTTGAGGTAATTGAATAATCAAACCATACGGGTCTAACTGCAACGGTTTGTCCTGGGGCTCATCATATTTTTGAGAAAGATTTTTATCTGATTTATAGGTTGTGTTTATCTTATAGGTTTTGTCTTGCGGCTTAATTTGAATATCGGTTATTTCTGGATTTTCTTCCCCAGAGTCAATCTCATTTTTCATGTCCTTATTTTTATTCTCAATTGGGGCCTTTTCAATTACCTCTGCAGGTTTTATTTCTTCTTTTTTGTTTTTTACCTCATTATCCCGGGCCGCAATCAGGAGTTTATTGTTTTTGTCTGTAAGCTCCTCAGCTTTATTTACACGCTCATTATCTTTATCTTGAACAACCGGTTGGACCTTTTTATTATCTGTATTATTCTCTTTCCTTATATCTGATACCTGCGGAACAACTTTATACTTTTGATGCTCTAAAGATATTTCTTTAATAATCGAAGAAACGAACTCTTCCGGTTTCTGGTTATCCTTTGAAAAGCCGGTAATGGAGAAAAAGACAAGACATATTAATATCAGAAGAATGGATGTAAGAATTTTCTTTCTTTTTGAATATTTTCTGAAATTAATAATCATGCTCATTCTTCTTTTTATTTGCGACTTACTCTCTATGATACCTGCCATGGCGGGTCCTTTTCGATTCGGTCTAAACTTGTCAAGAAACCCTAAAATAGAAATTCCATAATCCCTGGATTGCTCCGGCCTTATTCGTGACAAAACAAAATCATCGCATGCGGATTCCTGGTCGATTCTCATTATATGAAAAGAGAACCATACAAGCGGGTTAAACCAGTGAATGGCCTGCAGGAACATTGTGAGCCATGCCATGGCAACATCATGTCGTTTTAAATGCCCCAGTTCATGCATGAAGATGTAGGATAATTCCTTTTCATCAAGTTTTTCGAGGATGCCCACTGGCAAAAGGAGCATGGGGTGAATGCAACCGAAAAGAGCAGGGCTTTTTACCTTATCGGTAATAACAATTGCGATCGGAGTATGAGATCCCATCCTGCGATTGCACTCTCCCATCAGGTTCAGCACTTCCTTTTCATTTAAAAGAGGCTCTTTTTTAATTGAATTCCAGAATCGTATGTTTTTGATCAAAGTATAGGTGCCAAAAGATATTGAGGCGGCCAGCCATATAAACAGTAAAATGTCACTAACCGGAAAATGCCGTCCTTGATGATTCTGCAGGTTTTGTATTTGTGGATTCAATTGGTTTAAAGATATTCGCTGTGGATTTAAAGATGTTTCTTTCCTGAATCCAGGCAGTACAACTTCTTCCTCTATGAAAATAAACTCAGACAGCTTCTCTCCTACTGAAGCCGGAACAATTTCCGGGATACTCACGGGCTTTTCAAATTTTAGTGGCACCAACATGAAAAGAAGAAGTATCAGCCAGAGACTATAATGCCACCAGGCAGGAAGTTTTTTAGTAATAAACCTGATGACAAAAATCAGACCGATTATGAGGCTTGTGTCTATGGAATAATCGATCAACCATCGTAAGATTACGGATGATTCAGGAATTATTGATCCCATTGTACACTCCTACTTTTTGTCAAGAACGCGTCTTATTTCCTCAATGTCGTCATCAGAAAGATCTTCACTCTCAATAAGTGCAACCAGTAAGGGTTTTGCAGCTCCCCCAAAAACCTTTTTTAATAATGACTGGCTCTCTTCTATCACCATGAGGGACTCATCGAACAGAGGCGAATAGTGATAAACCCGCCCGATATCTACAAAACCGACAACTCCCTTTTTAACCAACCTGTTTAACAGGCTCCTAGTGGTGTTAGGCTTCCATGTTGTGGATTTCGTCATAATCTCAACCAGCTTGTTGGCGGTAACAGGATTTTCGCCCCACAGTGCTTTCATTACCGTCCATTCAGCTTCGGATATTTTGGGGATAGATGTCATTCAATTCTCCCTTCTTCCTTAATTACATGCGTAATATAAAAATTACGTATGTAATATAATAATTACAAATGTAATAAAGTGTCAACAAAAAAATTTAATTTTTTTTATAATAATTTATAACCTGCTGTGTTTAATGTTGATTTAGATCATAATATCTAAAGCAGCTACAAGCGCCTATAGCTATACTATGAGTGCCTAAAGTGCGCTAAAGTGAACTAAAGTGCCTAAAGTTGAGGTGTCGTTTCACTCCGCCTTTCATATAAGAATCAGGAATGATTTAATTTAGGTGAACTCGTATAAAAGATAAATCTCAAACGAAGCCACGAAGATAACATTCAAATATTATAAAGTATTTCTTGGCGTTCTTGGCGGCTTTGTGGGGTTTTTGGGGACGCCCTAAGGTTTTAAAGTTTAATGGTTGTTAATTCGTAATTGGTTTCCTGCGCGAATTTTTCTCCCCTTTTGACCGAAAGACTTATACCGGCTATCGAAATTTCAAATCGTCTCGATAATGCTGCCATGCTTATCCCGAGATC
>JAFGRV010000503.1 GCA_016934975.1 Spirochaetales bacterium
ATTCCCGTTTATGACGGATCGACGCTGTTATACGGCTTAACCCCCGCAGGGGGATCGACAACTGCACCGACGACTGCTCCCACGGCAGCCCCGACAAACCCGCCCGCTCAGACAACTGTTCCCACATCAGCCCCTACCAATCCAGCCGTGCTCCTTGGCGATGTGAATAGTGACGGATCTGTCGATATTGTGGATGCTCTCTTAATTGCCCAGTGGTATGTCCAATTAGACCCTTTACCGTTTAATGTGGATGCGGCAGATACAAATTGCAGCGGCAGTGTCGATATTGTAGATGCACTCTTAATTGCCCAATACTATGTCGGGTTGATAAACGGATTTTGCTAAAACATTGTGAGTCAAAAGAAATTGATTTGTAAAAGCAGGTTTTACATCACTATTATAAAGTGAAGGATAGAGATGGACAGGATAAGCAGGTATATGCTTGTTTATTCTGTTCGTCCTGTTCCTTCAATATTATAAAAAATTTATTTCATTATCAGAATAAAAAATCTATTCATTACGCAGGCTGCGCCCGCAACCCAAATAAATATGCTAGTACGAGGTTGCGGTTGTGAAAATTTTCGATTTCATGCAAACCTGCGTTTCGCTATTATTCCACATTTTTTGTTCAAAAAAAGTGGAATAATAGCATATTTCTTATAATTTTTCTGAAGTATTTTATAAGGGATTGCAAGAATTTATGATTTCTACTATTATGTAATCATTAATACTATGAAATCTAAAATAGTTAATGAGTCGATAAACAAACCTGATTTAAAACCTTATATTGATCCCCCGAAATGTATTCCTTTCTTTTTACGCCCATTTATATGGTTGAGTGAAAAAATTAACCACAAGGTCATGCTTCCCGCCCGTTTATTGGCATGGCGCCCTATGGCAGGCATTGCCTCGGGACTTCTGGAAACATCCGCAGAGGCCGGGGGTAAAAAGCTCGGTAAACGAATAACAGCATTATTACGCTTGCGTATTTCTTTTATGATTTCAAGTCCTTTTTTAATTGATATCAATGCGTACCAGAGAGAGAAATATAATATTACCACCGATGAAATGGCTGTTTTACGTGGTGAAAGAGAACCGGAAGCCGTGGAATCGCTTGCTGAACATGAACGGGCAGCTCTTCGATATGCGGTTATGCTTTCTAAAACACCTGTAAAGGTTGATGAAAATGTGATTACAGATGTGAAAAGGTTTTTTTCGCAGGAAGAAATGGTGATAGTGGCTGTGCTTGTGGGGAAAGTTCATTATTGGGGGAGGTTTGCAGAGGGACTCGGTGTTCCACCCGCGGGGTATCATGTGCCGAATGATCCGGAGTTGAGATGTATTGATTCTAAATCCGGAAAATAAAAGACCACCTGTGAATTCCTGTATAGAACAGGGGAGACATCCATGTTTACTTTTTTTACATCCATGGAAACAAGCGCGGCAAATGATCCGGAATACTTTTCCATCGCCGGGGATCAAAAAGCCTTGACAGCACATATGTCAGCTTCTATCATACAGGTTAGTATAGTACTGAATGCATGGAAAGATGATATGAATGTAATTCCTGATGTCGGAATTATTATCGAACATGAGGATAATTATTATAGTACGGCGGTAGTTTTTTTTCTTGTCATAATGGAATACTTCTCTGGTTCTTTTCAGGATGTAACAGGCGTTCATTTTATGGGACATATTTTGAATCCGGATTTTCTGCAAAAGCTTCCGGAATACTAGATCCGGTATGAGATGAAAAATCACGGAGATCCGTTATGGTACTAGTGCTTTGACAACTAAATTGTTAATTATTACTTTTTTAGCAATAAATATCACTTCAGTATAATTATCAAAGCTTATGTGTTTTGAAATAAAGAATTACAATCTATACATCGTGAAATAGATGTTTGTGTCTTTTCCAATATTTAAGTCGTAATTTACCTGTCAAGACACTCTCTGTGTAAACCCCGCGCTTTGCATAGAGTTTGTTGAACAATTGCAAATTCACATAACGATTCCCTTAATTTAAAAAATCTAACCACAGAGGGGAGTACCCCGGGTTGTAAAAGCCCCGGGTACGCAATACGGAGAAAGCCAGGTGCTCAACCCAATAGCCGTGTAAACTTGACATCTGCAGGATTCTGTGGTATGATATGACCTTAAACTTGCAAATATTCTAAGCTACATCATTAAAAAGGAGATATCCATGCGTTATATAGCTTGTTTTCTTATCATTATAAGTATTTTTAGTATATTTTCTTCCTGCGAGGAAGTTGATCCGGGAGCAATTCAACCCACACCACCCCCTGAGGCGGACCCGGTTTCGTTGGTCGAGTTCCAGGGAATCGAAACGAACGGTGCTATGGATTGGGAGTATTTTTCCATTGGAGACGAGTATTATCTGGCTGTGGCGAATTATTCGAATAATTTAACCTTGACTATCAACTCAAAGATTTATAAATGGAACGGTTATACTTTTACATTATATCAGAAAATAGGAACAAATGGTGCTATGGATTTTGAATATTTTTCAATAGAAGGGAATCATTATCTCGCTGTGGCAAACTTTAGCAGCGGTTCAACGTATAATGTAAGCTCGGTTATTTACAAATGGGATATCGAGACGGCAACATTTATACTATTTCAGACTATTCTTACATCCGGGGCAACAGACTGGGAATATTTTAACGTAAATGGCAATCATTATCTGGTTGTGGCTAATTCATATAATGGTTCAATTTATAATATACCTTCTGAAATAATAAAATGGAACGGTATCAATTTTACCGAAAATTATCAATTAATTGAAACACATGCGGCATACGATTGGGAATTTTTTACAATCGGGGAAAATTATTTTTTGATTGTGGCTAATCATTATAATGGAACGACCTATAATATCGATTCCGAATTGTACCAATGGGATGACGGGAATAAAAATTTTGTATTTATTCAGGGTATTCCAACCAATGGAGCAAATGATTGGGAATATTTTACTTCTCATGGGGCTGCTTATCTCGCTGTCGCCAATTACTATTCCGGTACAGAGTATACTATAAACTCCAGGATTTACAAATGGGAAGGCGTTTTATCCGGATTTACATCTATACAGCCCTTTGAAACAAATGGTGCATGTGATATGGAATATTTTACCATAGATGATATCCCTTATATAGCTGTTGCGAATACTAATGATGATGATTCACGTATAATTGATTCTGCACTCTATAGCTGGGATGCGGATTCGGAAAAAATAATTGCACCGCAACTTGTTGAAACTACAGGAGCTGTAGCCTGGAAATATTTTACCCTGGGTGATGATCCCTATTTAGCAGTGGCTAATTATACTGATGGTGCAAACTATAATAATGTGTCCATGATTTATAAAGTGATCCGATAATCAAAAAAGGCTTTCTTCATACAATATGAAGAAAGCCTTCTATTGTAGTGGTACAAGTACTGTTTCATTATTGGTAATACTAAAAACTCCAATAATTCAATAATTAAGGAAGTTTTTGGAAGTCCCCTTATTCAATCCGGATTGGGGAGGATATTGCTTCTTCTCCTGTATAATATTGATTTACAATAACATAAAAGTAATCGCCCCTTGCCATCGAGGTTGTATAACTTTCATTAAGTATTTGTTGATACGGTGAAAGAGCCTGGTTTTTTATAATTACCCCGTTTTTAACAATCTGGTAGCGGTCGAAATGATCACCCCCATTATCGAATGCTTTTATTGTGATGGTTCTGGTTCCGGGAGTAATTGTGGAACCCATGGGATATCCCGAAATCTCAAAGGAGAGGAAAAGGTCCAGGTCTTCCGTTGAATAAAAGCGGCGGGCTCGTAAGGCTTCCATGATCGCGGCACGGGTGTTTGCCGTTGCTAAAACGGCCATTCTGTAATCCGGATTGCTGGTGCTCCAGGGTGCATCACTATGGTTGTCCAGGGAACCACCGGCACCGATTTTCCAGCCCTCCAGTAATGCCTGGTCATAATAGGTATCTCCGGATAAATTCGAATCATTATATGTTTTACCATGATAATAATAATCGAATCCCTGATTTTTATTCCACAGTTCCATACCCACAACCTGGTCTTTGGGCAGTGATGTCTGAAAATGATCAAACTCTTTGTTATTACCATCTTCACGGCCGGGGTGATTTAAAAATGCCACGGCGTTTCCTTGAGTCGGGAGCCATTGGAGAAGACCCTGGAACGTATTTGTATTTATCCCGGAAACAGCAGGATACGTGTTATCCGACAAGCAGTAATCATCGGGACAGACAACAGTGACATGTCCGAATTGATTTTCCGGGCCCGACCATGATGTATTGCTCGACCATTCGAATCCCCATAATCCGGTAAAATAATTGTCTTTGTTATATTTATCTGCCGCTGCCTTAAGCTGATTCCATCTTGTGGTATTCAATTGAGTAAAACCGTTTAAGTTCCAACACGTCTCATGATCTGCCAGACCGAAGAAGTCCAGTTTTTTCGTATAACGGGCGTAGTAGTAAGCCTCGACGGGATCCTGGGCACCGTCGGAAATAGTCGAGTGATTATGAATATGTCCGAAAAGGACCATGTTGTTGCCGAAATCCGGTGCCCGGTTATAAAGAGTAATTGTGATATCGCTTATACCGGTTCCGGTCCGGGATGAATAGGACTTGATTACCCGGTTAAAAGCCGCGTAGATATCATAATTGACCGGACCCTCGCTGTCCGACTGTCCGTTTAACGCAAAAAAACTTGAGTTTGTATAGGAAATGGTGTTTTCCATATATCTGCATAGAGAAATTTTCTGGTCTTCGATGGTGATAGTAATGGGCCGGTCGAACCAGTCGTATTGGGGTGTGCTAAAATACGGACCGGACCCGCCTTTGTCGCTCTTATAAATCTGGAGGTCCTTATTGACAATCTGTAATTCCGCGTCATTTTGTTGGTTTACGGCGTCTCCGCCATACCCGTCATTTGAAACGGAATCCCCGATATTTACCTGCCAACCGGATTGAGTTCCCGACGGTGTAATTGAAAATCTCACGGTTTTGTAATGAACACGGCCCTCGGGGCGTAAATTTACTTTTACAATGTATTGACCGGCTGAATTCAATAAGAGAGTAACGTAATTCGAGGGATAACTTAAGCCCTTATTATTAATCAAGTCTTCCAGGGAAAATGTAATACTATCTCCCGGGTCTTCATTCTGCATTATTTCCCAGTCTGTCAATTCTTTTGTTTCATTCTGGTCA
>JAFGRV010000504.1 GCA_016934975.1 Spirochaetales bacterium
CCGGTGAGAGAAGCGGCGGCGTTTGTAAGTAAAAGGATTAAACCGGGAGATGTTTTTTTTCATGCTGATGTTCATACGATGGGAACCTTCGTATATCATTTTCCGGATAACAGGCATTATCTCTTTCTTCCCGAAGTTCCGGAGGGTTTTAATGATACTAAAACCTTCGGTAATAATATGTTGTACAGCGAAATGAATAATGAAGTATTTTCGGGTGTGGATACTATTTGGCTGTTAAATCGACGGGGAACACACAGCACGCTTTCCAGGGCTTCTTTCAGCGATAAATCGTTCCGCATGGTAGAAGACCGGAAAACCTTTGAGTTTGATTCATCCTGGTATATCATTACTATTGATCATTATATACGTGAAAGCAGCAATAGGGCGGAAGCAGGAAGTTTATGAAGAAATACAACCCTCATCTATCTGATTTGGAAAACAGATCATGGATTTTCAGGAGTCCCCGGAGTGTTATTTTATTATGCAATCTTTTCATTATTCGTATGCCTGTTATAAGGAATTTTATTAGTCTCATAAGCACCATAACCGCAGCCTTTGTATATCTCATTACCCGGAGAGTGTATCCCGCAGGTAAAAGGCGGCTTTATTTCAGGATCGCATATTTTCTGAAGGTAAAAAAAATTCCGGAGATCTGTTGTTCTCAAAAAGGTATTTATGCGGAAAACAAGTGCATCGATCATATAACATATCCTGTTATGGCGCTTCTGCCCCGGCAGGGGATTATCCTCCGCGGAAATGCGGACACCCTCCTTAAGATTTTCCGCTCATTTACTAAAGACCCGCTTTCCCGGGAATATGGGCGCAGCAGATTATGGGCATTGATCTGTGTATCAGCCTATGTCATTGCAAATATTATAATTTTGCTTACCATAAGCGGTTCTTATAATCTGTATTATGTTCTTTCAAGAAGAATGCAGCTGACATCTGATATAATCTGGTATGTGACAAACATTTTTTTTCTTATTCAAATCGTCCTGTTCCATAAACTGAATATTACGGCAACTGCATTTAGATTTGTTTACAGTCAGAAAATAAAGGAATCCGGGGTGCCGGAACCTGTAAAAAAAATAATGCCCCGTGTCACGATTCTCCTCCCTTCCTACAGGGAGGAAGAGCAGCTTGTGAGAAAATCACTTGTTTCACATATACTCCAGGAGTATGGGAACAAAGAGATTGTTCTGCTCCTGGATAATGATCCCGGAACTCCCTATCCCCATGAACAGGAAAATACAAAGAAAATATCCGCCATGATTAATACTTTAAGCTGTGAGTTCCGGAAAAATGATAAATTAGTAAGAGAAACATTGAAGTCTGTTGATCCGGAGGGGTGCACTGATTCACGGGCTTTTTCCCGTCATATTACTCCCCTGATTGATTGTTACCTGGTCATCAGGAAATGGATAGCAGAACAGGAAAGAATTATCGCGGATTCAGGTGTTTCCCATCCCTTTGATTCTTTTTTTTACGAAGAGGTGATGCAGAACCGTATTAAAAGAATTGACACTATCCTTTCTAAACTCTCACGGATAATAAAAAGGGGGGAAACCGGGGAATCTGTCTCTCTTGAAAAGGATGAAGAACACCTTGTTGTATCGGCATATTCCGAAACAAGTACTTTTTTTAGAATTCCCATTACATTATTTATGCGGAGAAGATATAAAAATCTTCCCCGTGAAAAAACAAAATCCGCCAATCTCCGGTCGTATGCAAATCTCATTAATAAGGATATCAGTTTTTATTGCGATGAAAAGGGAGATGAGTATGTACGGATTGATGGCCCGGGTACCGGAATAAAAACGAGGTATGTGGCAACCTTTGATAGTGATGTGATTGTGACACCACATTACCTGACGCGAAAAATTTCATTCCTCGAAGATCCATCAAATAAAGAATACGGGCTTATTCAATCGCCATATTCTGTTCCCGCCGGAGAGGGGAGCGCTGCCGGAGATGCATCGGGCGTACATACCGACTGGTTTTTCCCATATACCCTGGGACTTAACCATTATGAAAGCAGCTTCTGGCTCGGATTTAATGGTGTATTTCGATATGATGCAATAAAAGAGGATAATTTTTTCGAAGCAGATACCGCTGTCGAGGATATCGAAATCAGTCTGAAACTGCGTAAAGCCGGTTATAACATCATTCTCGTGCCGGAAGAGGAGTGCATCACCTACAGTCCCGGGGACCTCGCTTCATTAAAAGTACAAAGACAGCGGTGGGCATCCGGTCCATTACGAATTGCTTTTGTCTTTATAAGAGACCTGATACAAAAATCCTATAAGAACCTGTCTTTTAGAGAGATATTTCTCCGGATGCTCTATATTCTTAATCTTAACCTGCTCCCTCTCTTCTCTACGATTCTCTATTTTGCCGCGGTCTCGACAGAGAAAGAGGTCTCACTTCTGCTTATTATTCCATGGTTTGTTTATGTACTGACAGTATTTACACAGAAGAGAATAAGGGGACGGAGAAAGGTGGGGCAAATAATTGACAGCATTTTTATATATTTTTTCTTAAACTCCTTTCACCTCCGGGGTTTTTTCCAATCGGTTAAGAATCTCTTTACAAAAGAAAAACTTTTTATGAAGACTCCCAAGGGAATTGCGGGAAAACATGCTAATTCTGCATCTCTCGTGCAATTAGGATATTTTGAGATTGTACAGATCCTCGGTTTATTTAGTTTTTACGGGTGGTTCATTTATACAAAATTCACGATAGATACTATTCTTCCCTGTCTTTTCCCGGCTTATTATTGTATAATTATTGCCGGGGCTGTCATACGGTTTGTGGGTTTCGAAGAATTTATCGAACTTTTATTTTACCGTTTTATGAAAGCTCCCTTTATTTTTATTTCCGGATTATTCAGGAGGTGAGCATGCCGGGAACCGGACGCAGACTATTTAATGAAAAAAGAGAAACCGCGGATTACTCAGATTGATTACATCCGTGAAACCGGTGCAATCTGCGGTTAACTCTTGTCCGATTATAGAAAAATCGAGATTCCCGGACAGTAAGATTGGGAGTATATTAATGAAACATTTGTTTTTCTTTTGTATTGTTTTATTGGGTATCATTTGTTTGATTCTGTTTACCGGCTGCGGCAGAAGCAGCGATAGTCAGTTTCCTTTCGTTGTCCCATGGGATGATGATTCCGCGACAGTCACGGACATGAGCCCGCTCCTCCATATGCCTGCCGGGAAATACGGGCATGTGTTCGTAGATAGCGACGGACACCTGTCACTCCCGGATGGCAGAATCCGGTTCTGGGGTGTGAGCATGGTATTCGGCGCCTGCTTTCCGGATAAAAAGGACGCGGAGAAAATAGCACGGCACCTTGCGAAGTCCGGGGTAAATCTCGTACGGTTTCATCATTTTGATATGTATACCGCTCCGGCGGGGATCTGGAAATCCGTTAAGCCGGACAGGGAAATAAACCACAAGCAGCTCGATAAGCTCGATTATTTTATTTATCAGCTTAAGAGTCATGGTATTTATTCTTCCCTGAGTCTTCTCGTGTCCCGGCCCTTTCATCCGGGCAAGGAGATTGATAAAAGCATCGAGAAAATCTCTTTTCCGTTCAATAAACGGTTAACCTTTACCGCGAGAAAAAGCCTTCTTTTTTTTGATGAAGCGGTGAATAAGGTAAAAAAGGATTTCTTTGTAAAAATCCTCACCCACAAGAATCCCTATATTGGATCCGATTACGCCCACGAACCCGCAATCGCCTGGATCGAACCATTGAATGAATGCAGCACTTTTCTTGCGTATCATGAAGGTTTTTTCTCCGGTTACCCTTCGTATTATAAAGATACATTGAACGGAAAATGGATCGAATGGCTTTTGAATAAATACGGGTCGAAAAAAAACATTATTGGATCCTGGGAACCGAAAAGTTTTGATAACACAAAAAAAATCATGACACATAAGGATTTTTTAGAAAATCCCGGTGAATTGATTCCCCGGGCACTCCGGGATTCAATCACCTGCTCAATCAGTAAGAATTCCGGTATAAACCAGCAAGATGCTCTTAAAATGAGCATTGATATAGCCGGTATGGTATCACCGGCGGGCATACCATTTTCGGATACATTAGGTATCATGGATTCGGCAAGCGATCTGTTTCCTGGTATCAGCGCGGATGATACCAGGATGAATCCCCGGTTATGGTGGCGGACAATCATTTTAATGGAAAAAAGGATAGAGGGTTTAAAAGCCCGGACACCTTATAGATTTCAATTTTACTTTAAATCGGATATAAATGCGATGCTCACTGCGGGTGTGATCATGAATCACCACAGAATCAATTTTCAACGGATTAAAACGGATGAAAACTGGAGTCATTATGTGTCAGATACAATAAATCCGGAGGATTCATCCTGCATTACCATACAGTTAGGAGCAATTCTCTCCCAAAATACCGAATTCATGCTTTCGCATTTAATACTCGAAGAAGCCCTTGATACCGAAGATCCGGAAGCAATGCTTTTTGAAGACGTAAATAAAAAATCTTTTGAACTACTTGGTGATTCTGTTGTCTCTATAAATGGAATATACGACTGGTATACTTTTTGCGGTGAACTGGAAAGCAGCTATTGGGAAAAGGAGACGGATTTTTTAAAGAATTCAATAGGTATGCAATGCCTTGTCGCGAGCACTATGGCAGGAATTACATCACCTTTTATTACACGAATGGCTGATATTGTGAGTGATGTTGATTATTGGGAACATCCGAGGTTTCACGGGGAAAAAGCATGGGATGACAATGATTGGTTTGTTTTTAACGATTCTATTTTTAATTACCCGTATGCAACAAAGCTTTCCGAAGGAGCCATAAACCGTGTGAAAGGCAAACCGTTTATTTTTTCAGAATACAATCATCCCCACCCGAATACATTTGAGGCCGAAGCATTATTCTTCCTTTCTGCTTATGCCTCATTACAGGATTGGGATGGGGTGATCGTCTACTCTTACTCGCATACAAATAATAACTGGGGGAGTGAAAGTATCCGGAATAATTTTGATATTGTTCAGCATCCTGTAAAAATGATTTCCATGATTCCGGCGGCCTTGAATTTTCTCCGGTTTGATACGAAACCGGCAGAACGCCGGATTACAATACCTATTTCGAAAACCGAAGAACTGGATATACTCTCTTTCAGGTCTTTGACATGGAAAATGGTGGATCCCGAACTGAGGGGTTTTGATTCTTCATATGCACTTATTCATCAAACTGAGGTTGATCCTTTTCTTGAATCATCAGGACCTGAGGGTTCATTTCCACGTGATTTTGCGGGAATAAATAATGTTTACACAGCCGATACGGGAGAACTCCTCTGGAACGCGGCTGAAACCGGCCGGGGTTTTATGAAACTGGATACTAAAAAAACGAAAGTTTTTGCGGGATTTGCCGGGAAAAGTATACGGTTTTCGGGAGGGGATATTGATGTATTACATACACTCCAGGACGGATACTGTGCTCTTTCACTTTCGTCACTTTCCGGCAGCTCAATAGAAGAACCGGGAACATTTCTTCTTACCGCATTAGGAACTGTGAGGAACACTGATTCCAAATGGTTTATCTATCCTGATAAAAGAGTTAAGTTTCCTCCTCCCCGGGGAAAAGAGGTAACAATGAGGAACAAGTGGGGGAAATTTCCTACTATAGTAGAGGGAATTCAGGCAAAAATAACAATTTACAACAGTACGAAAAACCCGGAAGTCTATAGTCTTGACGGGAGGGGAGAGAGAAGAGGAAAAATTGACGTGACGGCAGGAACCGGATCCTTTTCTTTTGAGATTTCATCTGAAAACAAGACTCTCTGGTATGAGATAGAGATGAAATAACTTCATTTTATAGTACAAAGCCGTGTACACTATTTCGTTCCTGTTGATTACTAAAGGTATTCAGACTACGGATGACGCGGATGTACACGGATTGTCTCCTATGCAAATGCCCCTATGTGTCAGGATAGTTGTCGTCTACCCTGTTTGAGAGGGGGTACCCCCTCTCAAACAAAATCAAAAAAATAGGAGGCAATTA
>JAFGRV010000068.1 GCA_016934975.1 Spirochaetales bacterium
AATACACCTTATACGTACAATTGGAAATCGGCTACTGCCGATAATACACCTTATACGTACAATTGGAAATCGGCTACTGCCGATAATGACTATGGTAAATAAAGTTTCTTATTCGAGTAAGAACCGATTTTTATTAATGCAGAGTTTCATGACGCAGGCTACGCCCGCAGTCAAAATAATTAGTCTATTATGAGGTTGCAGGTGTGAAAACTTTTTGATTTCTCGCGAACCTGGGTTTCGCTGTTATTCCGCGTATTCTTGACAAAAAAACAAGAATACGCGGAATAACAGCATATAGTTCTTGTGAGGAAAGAGGTTTAAAATTGAAACCCTTACATGAGTTGATACATATGTCATGTTAATTGTAATAATTACTTACATTACGATTGACTTTGTATATTATATCGAAAAACATTTGGTTTTTCGGTATTTCCAATTGTAGTGGTTTTCTATTTCTTTATATTATTAAGAAATAATCAACACTGATGATTTGTCAGGTGTGGAAAACCAATTAATTTGGAGTATAAAATACGAAATAAGGTAATAAAACTGATGCTTACATCGGCTTCGAATTTACTGACAAGCGGATTTTCTCCTAAAACGGATGAATTAGTCTTAATACGAATCAAATTAATTAATATTATAAACATTCTGACGGCTTTTTTTTCAATGATATTCTTTTTTTATAATTTTTTAAACAATCGAATTATTTTTAGTGTTGTTGATTTTCTTACTGCTTTTATTATGATATGTAATATAGTACTTCTTCGTGTACATAAAAAACCAACTGTGAGCGCTTTTATTACATGTATCATCTTTTTTATATTGTCTGTATATCTTTTATTTATCGGGGGTGCCGAGCAATTCGGATATTTATGGAGTTTTTTTCTCCCCATCGCCGTTATATTTTTAATCGGTTTAAAGGGCGGTATCGTCGTGATCATTGTATTTTATGTGACCGCTGCTGTAACGATTATGCTTCCTGTCATTCCCTTTCGACTTGTAGAATATAGTAGTGCTGTTAAAATAAATTTTCTTCTTGTTCTTGGGCTAATCTCTATCGTCGCTATTTATTATGAATATTCACGTGAGAAACCGTATAAGAAATTAATGCTGCATGAACACTGGTTTCGTGCGGTCATAGAAAATAGCGCGTCCGTGTATGCCGTGATTGATATTGAAGGAAAGGTTCTCTATGAAAGTCCGTCACTTGTACATGTCTATGGCTATAAACCGGAGGAATTAATCGGGAAGAATATTATCGACCTTGTCCATCCGGAGGATATTCCTTCCGCATTAGAAGAATTAAAGAATCTCATCAAGAATCCGGGGAAAGTAAAAAGACTGGAAATACGATATCGTCATAAAGACGGGACATGGCGTGACATCGATGTTGTCGGTATCAATTTACTGGAAGACGAGGCGGTGAAAGGCATCGTCCTGACCTCTCACGATATCTCGGAACGTAAAGAGGCCGAGAGAGAAGTAAGCATCTTAAACGAGACCCTGGAAACACGAATTTTGCAGCGGACGGAAGAGCTTCGGGTAAGTGAAGAAAAACTCCAACATTCGGAGAAAATGAGAGCGATCGGGGAACTGGCCGGGGGAATTGCACACGATTTTAATAATCAACTGGCGGGAATAATCGGGTGTGCCGATTTGCTTAAATCCAACCTTGCCATGGACACGGAATTATATGTATGCGCCGAGACAATTGTCAATGTTGCAAAAAACGCAGGTAAATTAACAGCCCAGCTTCTCGCCTTTGCACGGAAGGGGAGCTATCATCGAATTCCTGTCAATTTTCATAATCTTATTAACGAGGTGATCGTACTTCTTGAGCGAAGTATTGATAAACGGATAGTGATAAAAAAGCAGCTTTCTGCATCATCTTCTGTCGTTGTCGGTGACCGGGATCAATTCGAGAGTATGCTGCTTAATATTGCCCTTAATGCCCGGGACGCGATACAAGAAACCGGGATAATTACATTTTCCACTGAGATTGTTGATTATGAGACAGCACATCCGGGAGAAGTAAAACCAGAAGATTCTACCGGGACATGTCTCAAGATAACAATTAGTGATAATGGGTCGGGTATGGATAAGGAAACACAGAAACATATCTTTGAACCATTTTTTACTACAAAATCCAGGGGGAAGGGAATTGGTATGGGCCTTGCCGCGGTGTATGGTACGGTCCAAAGTCACAATGGTGCGATTGAAATAGAGAGTTCGCCGGGGCATGGTACTTCTTTTTCCCTTTATTTTCCTTTGGAAGACTATATAAATGAAGAAACCCATATGAAAAAACCGCAATTAACTATGAAAAGAGGAAATGCCCGGATTCTTTTTATTGATGATGATGAATTTGTTGTCCGGATGGTAGAGCTTGTCCTTAAAAAGCTGGGGTACTCTATTACTTGTTTCCAAAATAGCAGTGAAGGAATTGAGTGGTTCAGGAATGCTTATCATCAAACAGATATTATTTTCCTTGACATGGTAATGCCCGGGCAGCCTACTGCGGAAGTTTTTGAAGAACTTATGTCGATACATCCGGAAGCAATTATCATCCTCACATCCGGTTATAGCATAAATAAAGCGGTAGAGATCCTTCTCGAAAAAGGAGCACGGGGATTTCTTAAAAAACCTTTTGAGATCGCCGAGCTTACCGGTATTATAGCAGATTCACTTGCCGGGGGTGATAATTGAGGTTCCTGCAAATTTAACAAAATCGGCATAAAATGGAAGATTCCACGGTTATTTTTAATAAATAACGGATGAAGTCATGAAAAAACGAATACTCATGGAATTTTTTTTAATGAAAAGAGGTTCCCGCTAAGAATACCTGGTGACGACTGTCACCCCTTTACAGCAGGAATCAACCTGATATAAATGCGGAGTATTTTTAATTCCTTATAAGATAAGTCCTTGCTTTCCAGGGGGCGAAATGTTTATATTATTTCCGGTCCCGGAGTAATGTGAGGTGAGAAGAAAGTGACACTTTTTCGTAAGATTATTTTATTATTTTTTTTTATAATTCCACTTAGTCTCCTTATTATCATAGTTCCGGATTTTTTAAACCGGAGGTATTCAATTTTCCCTTCGAAAGAAAATCTGAATTATATAGAGACATTTACCGATTCTATCCGGAATGGAAACTCTGCGATAGAGGATGTTTCATATGATTCGGAAAAATTACATATTAAATATATCCTGAAGAATAGCGATTACCTCTCTCCCGATATTTTTATCATTTTTTGGCTTGATAATAAAAGACCTTTTATCGATCTGTCTCATTTTACCTATATCACGCTGCGGATTAAGGAAGCCGCACCTCGGAAAGTTACTTTGGTACTAAAGACTTTTGAACCCGGGTTTTCATCGTTAGATCACCTGGAAGCAGAATCACTTCGGCATAATGAAAAGGTAATCTCCCTGGAACCGGTAAAACGAATTTATAAAGTTGATAGAGCTGAATTTATCACCCCCCAATGGTGGTATGACAAATTTAATGTCCTTCCTCATGAATTGGGGAAGGAATTATATACACGCGTTGTTTCCTTTGATCTGCATTTCATCCATTCGGATAAAAATCCGGTAGAAGAAGTACTTAATTCAATAATAATAGAAGAGATTACCTTTCACAGACCAATCCCTCTCTGGTCTCTTCTTTCGGCCGGCTTTCTTGTTTTGTATTATCTTATTTTTATTGTCATTCTTTCTGTTAAAAGGTTAAAAAAGAAGTCCCTTCATTCTTTACCTGGAGATAAAACATCAACCTTATCACAGGGGAGTGAAAATGAATTAAAGAGAATTATTAATTATATTGAAGAGAACTATAATGATCCGGGTATTTCAACAGTAGAATTACAGGAAAAACTGGGCATACCTTCCCTGCAAATTTTTAAACTTATTAAACAGGAATATCACATGACTTTTAAACAATTGATAAATAGTATGAGGATCGAGGAATCAAAACGGCTCCTGAAAGAGTCAGATCTTCGGATTGTAGAAATAAGTTATATTACAGGATTCAAAGATAGTTCATATTTTAATAAAGTGTTTAAGCAACTATCGGGAATCACCCCTTCCGAATACAGAGAAAATAAATAAAAAGAGCAACGTCACTTTCTGTTAAAAATCACGTACATCACAATACATGCAGTGTAACAACGGGGGGAGTTCTCCGGGAATGGATGTCCTCATAAGGACTCGTCCGTTCATGGAAAGTGCAGCCTCGGGGCTTAAGATTTTGTATAAAGGATTTCTTGTGTCCAGATGAATCATGAGAAAATGAACTCCTTGCGGAATCAATGTCTTTTGTATTCCATGAATCAAATCCATCAGGATCTCCGGGTCAGATGCTTTTTGACGGATATCAAATAATTGAAAAATATGAAGTTTTTCCCCGGTTCCGGTAAATTGGGAAATTTTAAATTTATTTATTATTTTCCCCCTCATTTTTTTGAGTATTCCCCGTATCATTGATGGTTTGTTTGCAACTTTGGAATAATAAATGGAACTATTCCAGACACCTGCTGTTGTATGAAGGGATTTTGAAAGACTAAAAATACCTGTGAAAGGTGAATCCGGTAAAGGTTTTTTGTATTGAATTGAAACTGGTTTCTTTTCCCGGAGGTCATAATGAGCCATATCGGATTCTATAACCGGAAGTATTTTTTTTAGTTCTGATCCGGAAACTAATTGTATATCCGGGGCAGAAGTCGCGGTACAAGGGAACATTAAAACACTATATTCACCGCAATAGTACATATCCATGGCATTACATATTTTTTTTGCGATAAAATTTGCTCCAAGAACATAGGTGTAAACATAGGATACTTTCTCATTCCGCAAGTAACTTTCTATCTGTTTTAATAGCAGGTAAGCAATTCCCTTCCGCCGCCAGCGGGGATGTACCTTGAGCTCGTAAATATATCCGGTAGGCGCGAATTTCTGAGTGATTTTAAGATTTTTTATACACGCTGCAACCATTCCCACAACAACATTACCTGCTTCCGCAACAAAAATAGCCCACTTATTGTACATCCTTGAACGCTTTAAAAAATCATCACGTTGATAGAAAAAGATCGAATTTTCCCCTTCCGTGCATAAATGGTCAATATGTGCGAGTTCCTGTACATCTTCAGGCCGGAATGATCTTATCGTGATTTCCAAGAAATATTCCTTTCCTTATTAGAGCCCCTTGCTTCCAAACTACATCATATAACTACCCGGTACGACAATTGTTTTATCATCATTTTGCTTTACAGATCCCGGAAATGATAATAAATAGCCGCACACAATAAAAGAATAGAAATTAAATACTACGTGTCAAGTATAATGTATCATTTTTTGATGAATTATGACGTGTCATCGAAGTAAATAAGAGAATAGTACGGGCTTTTCGTTTATTTAATGTTCAGGGTAAAATCTTTTTCATATTTGCCTGTGTACAGCTCTGGACAAAAATTATAACCTGTGGTATATTTATAGTATAAAACTGAATTAAAAATAGGATAGAAATTATGGATACCGATTTAAAAAAGCTATTATTTATCGTCACACCCGTTTTACTTGTTTTTTTTTAATCTTATTCCTTATTTTTACCTGTCAACCGACACTTCCGCCTGAACTTGAATTAACAAAACCGGCATACCTCTATGCAAAGCTCACCGAAGAAAACTATATCAGCCTGAAGTGGAAATGGTACGGGAGTAAGAATGATGTTGCGGGCTTTACAATTGAACGAAGAGCAGTTGATGTGATCGATTTTACAAAAATAGGTTCAACAAAAGATTATGTATATATTGATAAGGATATTCCGGCAGATAAAGAAGTTTCCTATATCTACAGAGTATATGGTTTTAAAGGAAAGGTTACCTCCGGTTATTCAAATGAAGTAAGAACGGATATCGGCAAAAAAGAAATCCCGGCAGTGCCTTCTGAAAAAGAGAATCTATCGGAGACTCAAAATAAGCCGACACACAATCCGGAGGCAACAACCCCGCCTCTGGTGAGTACCCCGAAACCGACGGCAACCCCGATTACGAAAACCGAACCGGGAACGGTCTGGCTGGTTCCCGATTCTCTCCAGGTCCGGGTGGGAACTAATTTTACGACGGGAATTCATGTCAATACGGGGGCCCAGAGAATTGCCGCATACGGAATACTCGTGGAATATTCCGACTCACTCCTCGATGTGAATAGAAATATCGGAAGCAGCGGAGTTATCGGAGGAAGTGACGGGTTTGTTGCGGCAGTAAACGCAAAAGATCCGGGTGTTCTTTTTATAAGCGGTATGGATCCCTATGGGAGAGGACCTTCGGAAGACCTCCATCTTATAACAATTCAATGGAAAGCTTTAAACGATGGTGTCACGAAGATTGCTTTATCTATCCGGGATTTAAATGATGAGAAAACAAAAAAGATTAGTAATCTTAAGATTATAAACGGTATTGTCACCATTATAAAAGAGGAGAGGAGTGCCGAACCGGAAATTGTCTATAATGATTACCGTTGGAACCCGGAAAAGCAGAATGACCCGGAAATAAGAGATACTAGTTCACAAGATAAAGATTCTTCCAATAATAATACGTATAACGATAATGCTAATAATAATGATAATAACGATAGTAACTATAGTAACGATAAAGATGAACCATATTATGATGAGTATCCCACTGAACCGCCCCTATCTTATACCGAGGTTCCCTATGAGATTGATCGACCGACTGCACGGCCGGGCACAACGGAGATTCCAACGTCACGGCCGACAAACCCTCCCCGGGCAACTGCAACACCAAAACCGGACGCAACATCGGCCCCGGAAAGAACGCAAGTCCCCACTGCAACAGCAAAGAAAACAGCACAACCGACGACTCCGCCGGCTCCCCCTGGTGCCGGAAATGTCTGGATTGAGCCCGTTTCTCAGACCGTCAGTGTGGGGTCAAGTTTTACCGCGGAGGTTCATGTCAATTCCGGATCCCAAAGACTCGCGGCTTATGGTTTCAAGATAAGATTTAACACCGGTATCCTTGAAATTGATAAAAGCTCCGGAAGCAACGGGGTGACGGCAGGACCCGACGGCTTTCTTGCCGCTGCAAATAGCAGTAATCCCGGGGAATTGAAGGTAGCAGGTTTCGATGCAATGGGGAAAGGTCCGGGCCGGGATCTCTATGTATTAAAGGTATTTTTTAATGCGGTCGGTCACGGGAATGCATCCATCAGCATAATCATTGAAAATCTTGTGGATGGATCCGCAGAGCCCGTGGGAAATCCCAATAGCAAAAACGGAACAGTAAAAGTGGAGTAGAATGAATATGGATGTAAGGAGAAGGTTGTTAAGTATAATTATTATCATTATGATTTCATTCACGGGATCATGTAAAAAAGTTGAAAAAGAAAGAATCGTGCTGCCCCCCACATCAGTACTCACCGCCCGATCAACCTGGGGTGTGGTAAAAAGCAATTTCTTAAGGCTTCGGGAACGTCCGTCCAAACAGGCACATGTCCTTATCGGGATGCCCAAAGGAATTGTGGTGGAAATTTTATCAAAGACTGAAATAGCGGAAACTATAGATAAAGAGACTGCATTCTGGTACCGCATTAATTTTGATGGTCTTTTCGGATGGGTATTCGGGGCGTATATCGAAGTATTCAACCAGAAAAATAAAGCGGAGGAGTTTTCCCGGGACTTATAATGGATATAGAGGTCGTACTGCAAATTCTTCCATGGATAGTACCGCCAGTTCTTGGCGCGCTGATTGGATATGTTACTAATTATCTCGCTATCAAAATGCTCTTCCGGCCTCTTACGGAAAAAAGGATTTTCGGAATCCGCATACCCCTCACCCCCGGGATTATCCCGAAACAGCGGCATATTCTCGCGAAAAGTATCGGAAATATGGTCTCCGAAAAGTTACTCACTTTTTCTGCTTTTAAGAACCATCTGGATTCACCCCAGGTTCAATCAAGTTTGCGGACCCACATATCCGGATTAACGGATTCTCTTCTGGATCAGGAGTTGTCCTTTTTTCAGAATGAAAAAATTGAACTCTTTTTGCACTTTATTGAGAATTTTATTTTTAAGACACTCATGAAATTATTTCACTCGGATAAGGTGACTGATAATATTAAGAAACTGATCCGGAATTTTATCTCCGAATTTTTGCAAAAAGACACCTGTGAAGTGCTTAAAAGCATCAAGCTCAAACAGATCATTGCCTCGTATATTCTCCCGGTCATTACACGTTCGGGGATAAAAACCTGGTTATATCAGGAGATATCCCAATGGGTGAAAATTCACGTGCAAAAGAATACCCCTCTGGAGGAAATAATTCCGAAAGATCTGGTAGATGGGACTCTCACGGGGTTTGAGCATTTCATACCTTATTTTATTGATATTCTTTTTGCGTGGCTCAGAGAAGAAGGAATGAAAACGACTCTGGAACAACAGGGACGGGAGCTTATTAAAAACATATTCAGGAAACTGAATCTTTTTCAACAATTTTTTGTTTCAGTCGGTCAGTATGATAAAACACTTACCGAAAAGATCCCTGAAATTGTGACAGATACCTTGATCTCCCTGGAGAGTGCTGCAAAAGATCCGACTAATCAGAAGAATTTCATAGCATCTTCCAGAAAAGCCATAGATGCCTGGCTTAAAAAAGGAGTCTTTGATATTCTCAATAATGAAACCCTGAGTATAGACGGAATCCTGAAAAGTATTCTGGATAAATTATTTTCTCTTCTGGAAGGTCCCCAGGCAGAAGAATTTATTCTGGATCACCTTGAACACTATATTCAGGAGAATAAAGAAAGGACGCTAAAAGAATTTCTATCTTCCCGGATAGGAATTGATGAAGAAGATATAATAAATCAGGTGCAGCAGTATAGTCTGTCATTACTCTCGAAAAATGAAGTAATAGAAAAAATATCCAAAGCACTTACCAATCTCGTTATCGCGAGTATCTCCGGTCTGGAAAATAAATCTATCCGGGATATCCTCGGACTCGAGAAATCTACAAAAGAAGGAATAGATAATTTTCTTCTTGAAAAACTTTTTTCGGTCATTGAATTAAAACTTCCCGACCTTGTGGCAGGGCTGAATATTTATGAACTTGTAGTCAATAAAATTGACGGACTGGATGTCGCGGATGTAGAGAAATTACTTCTTATGGTTATTGCACAACATTTAAAATGGATAAATGTTTTCGGTGCTCTCCTTGGGGCGATCATCGGGTTAAGCCAGGTTTTTATAAATCTTATTTTGAAGTAGAGACCACCGGTAAAGTCCGTTCGGTGAACGGTCGTTCCCGGAACAGCGGTGGCGTTTTTTTGATAGTAAAGGACTACTAAAATAACTTATAAATAGATATGTTTTTACGAAAATACTTTACCATTATATTAATATTTTATATATTAGAGTTAAACCATATGAGAAAGAAAATATTCGCGGATATATCTGGTTGTATCGGAAGAACACCATTAGTATATCTTAATCTGAAAGAACATCTGCAAGCCGGAATTGCGGCGAAACTCGAGTTTTTCAATCCCTCCGGGAGTATAAAAGACCGGATGATTCTTCATATCTTAAATGATGCGGAAAAACGAAATCTTTTGAAACCCGGAAATCTAATCCTTGAGTCCAGTTCCGGTAATACGGGAATAGCTCTCGCGGCGCTTTCCGCAGCGCGGGGCTATAAACTTATCCTCACAATGCCGGAAACCGTTAAAAGAGAAGATCAGAATCTTTTCAAAGTCTTTGGAGCGGAAATCATCCTGACACCCGCTGCCGAAGGGATGAAAGGTGCGTTAAAGAAAATAAATGAACTTGGAGAATTATATCCGGATGCATTTGTAATTCATCAATTTAATAATCCGGCAAATCCCGAAGCCCATTATAAATCGACCGGTTTGGAGATTTGGGAGGAAACCAAGGGTAAAGTCGATATTCTTGTAGCAGGAATAGGAACCGGGGGCACGATAACGGGTGTCGCAAGATTTTTGAAAAAACAAAATCCCGGGATTCAGGTCTATGGTGTTGAACCGGAAGGATCACCTCTTTTCACAAAAGGCATTACAGGAGAACACCGGATCGTCGGTATCGGTGCCGGTTTTATACCCCAGATTTTCGAGAGATCTCTTGTGGATGACATTGTGAGGGTAACGGATAAGGATGCGGTTTCCACAATGAAATTAATCGCGGAACGAACCGGCATTCTCTCCGGAATTTCATCCGGAGCAGCAGCCTGTGCGGCATTACAGCTTGCGGAAAAAAATGAAAATAAAAAGAAATTAATTGTTGTTATATTTCCTGATAAAGGGGATAAATATTTTTATACGAGGTTTATCGAATGAGAATTACTACTAAAACAAGATACGGATTACGGGCTGTATTATATCTTGCATCAACCTATTACAATCGACCTGTATCTATTAAAAAGATCGCTGCCGAAGAACATGTATCTCCTGAATTCCTTGAACAAATCTTTTTCCGGTTTAAAAAAGCAGGGATTATCAGCTCTCACCGCGGGCCCGGAGGCGGGTTTGTACTGAAAAAGAATCCGGCGGACATTACCCTTATGGAAATTCTATATGCCCTGGATGAATCGGTCTATTTAGTGCCCTGCGTTGATGATGCTGATTGCGAACGGAAAGAAGCATGCATCGCCCATACTGTCTGGAAAGACCTGTCATCTTTAATTAAAGATTATTTTACTCACCTTACTGTCAAGGATCTCCTTGAAAAAAATAAAACCGAATTTTTTGATGACCTTGAATCGGGACAGAATTTCTCAATTTAAGTGAGCTCTCTCATTGCGTCTCTCCGTATCTCCCTATAAACACATGGCTTTTTCTCCGTTTTTGTAGTACTATATATATGTAAGGGAAAAGGAGGATGACATGCATAAGTTGTTTATTATTATTATATTATTAATAATTCTTATATTCCCCGGCATGGCTCAGGAAGTACCTACTTTCGATGATCTTGAAGAAAGTTTTACTAAATTCTCGGAAGGAATTGCTTCTAGTCTTCCTTACAATGCCCTTATCGGGTTAAACTGGTCGGACGCGCATATTAAAAATTTTCCCCATTTTGGATTGGGTGTTACTATCGGGACTACCCTGATTCCTTTTGGGATTTTGGAAGATTCACTCACCCTGTTAGATTTCGATGTTTCACCCTGGAAGGGCACGGGGATCGAAGAGTATGGTGTTCCCTTTCCTGCTGCTGCCCTGGAAGCCAGAATAGGGGGTTTTTTTCTCCCTTTTGATTTTGGGTTTAAATTCGGATTTATTCCCGAAGATTTTGATTTTTCTTTTGCCAGTGATGGTTTAGTCATGAATTATTTTTTGATCGGGGGTGATATTCGTTTCCGGGTGATAAAGCAATGGTTTATGATTCCGTGTATAAGCATAGGAACCGGTATTACCTATATGAATGGCTCCATCGATATTCCCGGTATCCTTGGTGAAAATATGGTTCTTGCCGATGCCTATACCTATAGCCTTGAAATGCAGGATCCGGCTCTCAATTTTAACTGGGAGACCTTGGTCGCGGACATTAAAGCCCAGGCAAGTTGGGACCTCTTTCTTTTTACACCATATATCGGGGCCGGGGCATCATATAGTCTGACTGCCCGGGCAGGAGGGGGTATAAAAACCGAGATTATAGATGCGGCCACCGGAAATCCGATTACCCAGGCTGATATAGATGCTATTATTGCATATTATGATTTTATCGGAGAAACACCTCCGGACCTTTCCGACACACAGATCCTTGTTTCTTCCGAGACAAAACCGGCATGGGCTTTCCGGGTCTTCGGGGGTATATCCCTGAATTTTTTTATTCTGCGCCTTGATACGATGATCATGTATAATATTATCAACCAGAAATTTGGCGGTTCAATAAACGCGAGAATTCAATTTTAGAATTATTGTGACGATGTTTTTTGCTGCTGCTTTAATAAACAGCAATGCTTATACTTTTTCCCGCTGTTACACGGACAAGGATCATTTCTCCCTAATTTTTTTCCCTTGGGAATAAACATTGATTTTATCACATGACCAAATCTGCTTTTTGTATCCTGTTTAAATATTTTTTGTAAAATAGCGTACAATTCAGGGTGCTTCGATGACATGACCGAGGGATTTTCGAAAAAATATTCACTCACCACGGCGAAGAATTCCGCGTTATTTGTAAGGGCATAAGGATTTATATCCGATTTTCCCTCTTCAATGAGGGCGGATTCCTTTTTTATGAGTGCAAGCCATTGTTTAATTGTTGCCGAATCCGCGAAAAGACCCGGAATCCCGTCAATATATCCGTCCTGTCCGTCTATTTTATGGGCGAATTCATGGAAACCCACATTCAGCTTGTCTTTATCCAATTCAAACCCATGGTATAATGCGGGGCGTGATAAAATCATAGTCGATCCCCGGCCGGTGACCAGACCGAGAACATTTTTGTCTTTTGCCTCAAAATTATAATCCATGTCAAAATTATCCGGATACACAAGAATTTCAGTGAGATTATCATATTCCCAGTCCGGATACCCGAAAACAGGAATGATGGCGCTTGCCGCGATAAGGACCCGGCATTCTTCATCAATCTCCGTTTCGATGGGTATAATATCTTTTTCCCCGAGAAAAATCCGGATCTGCGACAAAAAGCGTTTTCGTTCTTCTTCGGTCAAGGTCGAATAGTAGGAAACTTTGGACTCAAGAATTTCTTCCCATTCCCCGGGTATCGGTTCCAGAGCAAGCCATTTTCTGTGCCTGTATTTCCGTGATAGAAAGAGAAAACAGGATACGAAGAGAAGGAGAGTGAAGAATCCGTAAATGAGTAAAAAAGAGATCCCGAAATCATATTTTAAGCCGATAGGAGCGAAGAGAATCCCGGCGATAAGAAGGGTGATGAATAAACTTAATGCTCCTGCCGAAAGCATCATTTGAAAGTGTTTTTTCGGATTGTATGTCATAGTTCTCCTTTGTATACCTGATTATGTTTATATAATGATTATTCAGGTGAGTAAGATTTTTTACTTTTCATTTTTTGTATTCTGCTTCGTTTAAATTCCTCTGCTATTCTATGAGTAATCTGAATATATTTCTGTAAATCATTATTTGATTCTTTATTTATCGTTTTCTGTACTTCTACTTTCTCTTCCAATAAATCATTCATGCAAATAGCTCGGTATTGTGGAATCGAAATAGACTTTACTTTTCATTCGTGTATAGTATAATACCAGTGGGATAAAATGTAAATATATTATTACTTAATTGCTATTTTCTGTGTTGATCCTCTTCCGTCTTTTGAATAATATAATAGAAAGAAAACTTTCGAAAAAAGGATAGCCTATGAAACAATCATTTTTACCATACCTGGTTTTTATCAGCCTTATTTTTCTGAATCTTTCTCCACTCTTTGCCCAGCGCCTAGAGGTGAAAGAGCATACCCTGGGGAATGGGTTTAAAATTCTGATGTACCAGCGCCATACTGTCCCTACTTTATCTCTCCAGGTGAGGTATAAAGTAGGGTCCAGGAATGAGCTCCCGGGTACGACCGGGTTATCTCACATGCTCGAACATATGCTTTTTATGTCGACGAAACATTACGCGGCTCATGAGATGGACGAGATTATCGAGCGGATCGGGGGCTCCAATAATGGGGCAACGGCCATTGATTATACCTTTTATTATGAAACCGTGGCCTCGGACCGCCTGGAGATCGTTATTGCTTTGGAAGCGGAGCGCATTCAGAATGCCCTGATAAAAGAGGATGAGTTTCTTTCCGAACGGGAGGTTGTCATGGAAGAACGGAGGATGAGGGTTGATAATAATCCTTACGGCAGGCTTTTCGAAGACTTTATGTCGGTTGCTTATATCTCTCATCCCTACCGGATTTCGACAATCGGGTGGATGGATGATCTCAAGGCTATGACCCGGGAAGATGCATGGAATCATTATAAAACATTTTATACTCCATCCAATTCGTTTGCCGTTTTAGTCGGTGATTTCGAGATAAATGAAGCGATTGCTTTTTTTGAGAAGTATTTTGGTCCTATCCCTCCCGGACCGAAAGTTCACGACCTTGAAATTATTGAACCACCCCAGGAGGGGGAGCGGAGAATTGAGATCCAAAAACAGGCCAATCTCCCCGGGGTTATTATCGGATATCATGTTCCCATCATCGGTGATCCTGATTTTTATGTCATGGATGTCATTTCCCAGATACTCTCTTCCGGGGCGAGCTCCAGATTGTATCAAAAACTTATTTACGAGGACCAGATCGCGGTAAATGCATATGGGTATGCTCAGGACAGAAAAGATCCTTCGATTTTTCAATTTGTTCTTATTGCCGCCAAAGGTCATACCACGAGTGAATTGGAGACGGCAACATACGCACTTATCGAAGAGATGAAAACTACTCCTGTCGATGATAAGGAACTTCAAAAGGCAAAGAATAATGTAAAGGCCGATTTCTTTTTCGCCCAGGAATCGAACGAGGGCCTTGCAAGCCGCCTCGCGGGGTATGAATCTATCGGTGTGGGGTGGGATTATATCAACACCTATCCTGAAAAAATAAATATGGTGACAAAGGCTGATATTATGAGGGTTGTGGAAAAATATTTTACAAAGAAAAACCGTACCGTGGCATTTCTTACTATTGATGAGGAGGCAGGTAAATGAAATATGCAAGTATTGTTCTCATTATTTTCCTTTTTATTTCAGGATGTGTGTCCGCACCACAGGACGGAAAAAGCGACAAATTACTCTATCAGCTGGAAGAAAAGCTTACCTCCCCGGCAGTTTCCGTACCGGTCATTTCGGAAGAGGTGCTGGAGAATGGGCTCAGGCTCGTTCTTATGCAGAGGAACGATCTTCCGGTAATTCACGCGCTGTTATCCTTTGTTCACGGGGGAAGTGCTTTTGAGTCCGAAGAGACGGCGGGTCTTGCTTCTCTTACCTCCTCACTTTTAAAAAAAGGAACCGAAACAAAAACTGCTTCCGAGATCGCGGAACTCCTTGATTTTGTCGGTGCCGATATCTCGGCATCCTGCTCCGCGGATACTGCTTCGGTGTCCCTGGAGATTCTCTCGGAATACACCGATCTCGGGCTGGATCTTTTTGCAGAGATTATTACCCGCCCCCTTTTTGAAGAACAGGAAATTGCACGGATAAAACAACAGGTTCTTTCATCAATCCTTGGAAATAAGGATAAATACGATAGTTATGCCATGCAAATGCTTTACGAATATGTGTATAAAAATCATCCCTATCACCGGCCTGTAGAGGGATATGAAAAGACGATTCCCGCTCTTTCCCGGAAAGATATAACCGGGTTTCACAAAACCCATTATATACCGAATGACGCGATCCTTGTGGTTGTTGGTGATTTTGAGGCTGATGTGATGACTCAAAAGATTAAAACGATCTTCGCCTCGTGGAAGCCGGGTCAAGGTTCTTTCAGCGAGCCCGGAGAGGTTAAACCTGTTTCCGGGCGTAATGTAATCCTTATTGATAAAGATGTTTCACAAACCACTCTCTGTATCGGCTATCCCGGGTTTAAACGAGAGAATCCGGATTTCTACCCGGTTCTGCTTTTGAATCAAATTCTCGGGGGGGGCGGTCTCACCTCCCGGGTGGGACGGAAAGTCCGGACGGAAATGGGGCTTGCTTATTCCGTATACACCTATTTTAGTTCCCGGAGAGCCGGCGGGAGTTTCGTGGCATTTGCCCAGACCAGGAACGAGAATGCCCACCTTTCAATCGGCGCGATCCTTGATGAGATGAAAAGGATAAAAGAGAAATCCGTTGAGGTGCAGGAACTCAAAGCGGCAAAAGATTATTATAATGGAAGCTTTCCCCTCCGGTTTGAAACTAATTCGGATTTTGCCTTCACCCTCTTTTTTATCGAGATGTACGGTATGGGCCTCTCCTATTTTAATGATTATCTGAAGTTTATGAATGATACGACAATTGTTGATATCCGGAATATGGCGCAGAAGTATATGAAAACCGAAGATTATATCATTGTGGCCGTGACAAAAGCGGATGAGGTCATGGAGCAATTTAAAGAATTCGGTGATGTCGAAGTGATAAAAGAATAAAATTAAAATTTTTAGGAGGAACTCATGTTTGTCTCTCATATAAACAGATGTAAAGAAATACCTGTAAACATGGAAGGTGTGAAAAATGTCGTAAAGAAGGTACTTGTCGGTCCGCAGCAGGGCTGGCAGGATCATTCCATGCGGGCCTTTACCATTAAAAAAGGCGGCAACACCCCATTACATTCACATCCCTGGCTTCATGTCAATTATGTCATCAGCGGGACGGGGAGATTAACACTCTCCGGTAAAGATTATGATTTGACCCAAGGTTCTATCGCCTATGTCCCCGGGGGTACGGAGCATCAGTTTAAAAACTCCGGGGATGAGGATTTCACTTTTATCTGTATTGTCCCGGCAGAGGGGGATAAGTAATTTTTATTTTCAGCATGATAAAACATATCACCCTTGCCACACTTCTTATTCTCATCCCCCTCATTCTCGTCGCCGATGAGCTGGAACTCACAAACGGGGATACCATCACCGGCCGGATTATTACCATGGACAGTGAGAAACTCGTCATAGAGACCGAGTATGGCCGCCTTGAAATAAAACGCAAGTTTGTGAAAAAAGGCCTTTTTTCCGGGGATAACAGGGAGATCACTGCGTCGGATAAGATTGAATATAAAAAGGTCGACGAGAATGGTCAGGAGATTACGATCCCGTCTAAAGGGCTTGTGAGTGAACTTCTTTTTGATAGTGAATTTACCGATGGTGCAAGTTCCCAATATTCCCTTAAAAATATCGGAGATCTCCAATTCTGCAAAGGCATAGATAATGTGGAAAAGCATGGAGTCACTTCGGATGGTGAGGGCAGCTATCTTGTTTTATCCGGGCATAAAGACCTGGATGAGTTGTCGGCCTTTACGATCTCTTTCTGGATATATGTAAAAGATTGGGAAAAGACTCAGTATATTCTTTCCAAATGGTCCTCTACAAATGGGGACAAAGCCTCGGGAAAATTCGCCGTTTATACGAAACAGGGGTTTGTCCTCTGTTATATTGTTGATACCACCGGTACATATCATCATGTATTTACGGAAAAACCGATGAAGATTAATGACTGGAACCATATTGCGGTGACCTTTGAAAAAGGGAATGCTCTCATTTACATCAATAATGAAGTACAAGGCAAAAAAACCTTTGACATCCCGGGGCTCAAAAAGGATTCGTCTCCTCTCTATATTCTTACAGCCAAAGCATCCAAAGGCGATATCTATTCATTTTATAATTTTACCGGAAAACTGGATAATCTCAGATTTTATAATCAGGCACTTCCTGTTTCCGGCATCGAGAGTCTTTTCCTGGAGAAAAATTAAAAACAGGTTGGATTGCTTATTCCTCGTGCATCCATAAAGAGTCGATATTATTTTTTACCGCTTCAAGAGAATAACGATAGAAAATGACAATCTCAAAATAGTTGAGTATAATTGTCCTTATTATACTGGCTTCTCTTTGTTCATCTCATTTTTAAAGCCTTCTATTTCCGTCTTTGTAAAAGTTGTGACCTTAATTACCTGTTCTATGGAAAATCCCTCTTGTAACAAGTTTATAGCTACTTTTTTTTCTCCATCTCTTTCTCCCATTTTTTTTCCTATTTCTTCTGCTTTCTTTTCCGCTGCTTTTATCCGGCTTATCTGGTCACGCTGCCATTTTTCTCTGGCTTCATAGATTTCCCGTAATTCATCGTTCCGGGTAAACTGTTCATATTGCTCATGGGCTTTATTAAAAACCGGATAGTTATGTAATAATACTTCCATTACTTTTTCCTCCTTGCCTTCATGTGTAAAAAATTGAATCCAATGATCGAGATTTTTTTTAATCTTTCCCGATGCTTTTTCCATTTCCAGGAAGTGAATGATTAGGTGATCGCTTAAAATAGCATCCGGATTGTCTTTTTCGCTGATTAAATAGCAGGTATGCAACTTATTGATCTTGGGAAACAGCATTCCGTCAACAAGATTTATGCAGATAACTGGTTTTAACAAAGTATAGTCTTGACCTTTTTCCAGCTGATTTGAGTACTGTTTTGCCCAATAATAAATAATCCGGTTGGTAAAATCATCAAGATTTCCAGCCTGGATTTCAATATTATAATGATGTCCTTGTTCGTCTGTGGCTTTAACATCGAGAATGGTTTCTTTGTCCATAATAAATGTGCGGTAATTAAAGGGATTTTCTAATTTCACATCTTTAATAAGTGGAAAGTCCGTATCTTCAAGTACGGCATTTATGAAAGAGATCAATAAATCGCTGTTTTCCTCCCGGCCGAAGAGGTATTTGATAAAAATATCTCTCACCGGATTTAAATAATAGCTCATACTCAATTAATAACCTAATCTAACCTCATTGTCAATATTTATAAGTGGACACGGCGATTCCCGGTGGGTATCAAATTTTTACAGCATTTTGAGCTTTATTTCTTTTTGAATATATAAAAACACCGGATTGTCCGGATTTACCGGATTATTCCCTAAGTGTCAGGATAGTTGTCGGCCTTTTTTAAAGGCGACAACTATCCTGACACCAACCGATCCGGTTTATCCTGTTATCCCGTCTAAAAATTCTTTCGTATAAAAATTGTTGTCAAAACAGAAAGAAGTAATTTAGGTTGTCCAATAACCCCAATTTTAATAAAATCGATCTACAGCTACACCATATATAGCGTATAAGCTTTATCATTACCCCCATATATATTGTAATGAGGTTATTGGCCAACCTTGTTTGGGGTTGCGGGACAACCTCAATTAATGGATAAAATTGTCGAAGCATTACTAAAATTTCTTCCTTTTGCCGAACTTCTTGAAAAGTTGGGAATAAGTCCGGAAATAAGCGTACTGTTATCCGGTGCGTTTTCAAGTATTATTGTAGTTTCATTAACAGCCCTGGTGAAGTACCTCTTCACCCGCAGGAAAACCTCGAAAATAGCACAAGATCTGGTACCCTATTTTGACTACCTCACGGTGAAAGCCGCACGTAAATTATTTATCCCCACACAATTTCAGAACCAATCACCTACCCGTGAAGATGAGCCTGAATTTTCCTATAAGTTTGTCTCCAAAAGCCCCCTCATTCCGTTTTTTATGAAGATTGCTTTTAATGAGAAAAAAGAGAGCGATAAGTTTTATCTCGTTCTTGCAGACTCGGGCATGGGTAAATCTACTTTTATGTTAAATTTATATACAAAATTTACCTCATTTTTCAATATCCGTAGAAAATATAATATCCGGCTCTTCCCATTCGGTGATGCACGTATACTGGACAAGATCAAAGAAATAAAACCGGAAGAGGCCCGGGATACCATATTATTGCTCGATGCCTTTGATGAAGATAAAAAACTCATATCCCCGCAAACACCGGATAAAACAACTGATGAAGACCGGTTCAGGTCCAGATTGGATGAAATAATAGAGACAGTACGTGATTTCCGGGAAGTCGTGATAACGAGCCGCACCCAGTATTTCCCGGGTCAGGAAGATAAGCCGTATGAATTGAAAATTCCCCGGTTTGGTGATGATGGCTTTCACACTTTGGCAAAACTGTATCTCTCGCCTTTTGATAATAAGGAAATAAAACACTATTTACGAAAAAAATACGGAATAGTGAGATTCTGGAATCGGAAAAAGAAAAAGATTGCCGGAACAATTGTTCAGAATTCACCCAGACTTATGGTACGACCCATGCTCCTCGCCTACATCGATTACCTTGTGGGGCAAAATAAAATATTTAAAAAAACCTATGATATTTATGAAACATTAGTAAATAAATGGATAGAGCGGGAAGCGAAAAAACGCAAGCATAAAGCCGGTGACCGTGAAAAATTCAAGCAGGATCTCTGTGACTATTCCCGCCTGGTTGCCCTGGAAATTTTCAAACAGCGGAAACAGACAAATTTACTTAGTTTACCTAAAAATATTGCGCTGAAAATCGCGCATAATAATAATATCAATCTAAAGGATTATGAAATTACCGGGCAGTCGTTGCTTACCCGGGATGCGGAAGGAAGCTGGAAATTTGCCCATAAGTCTATTTTCGAGTTTTTAATTGCCAGGGAAGTGGTTGGAGATCCCCGGTCCTGGTGGCAACAGAATTTCGATGGCATGGATATGACCGAACAATTTATTTTAGAAAAATGCCCTTATTTTTATTATCTCAAAGATTTTGTTTTCATTAAAGGTGGTACTTTTGTAATGGGAAGTCCGGAGAATGAGGCTGATAGAAGCAGTCGTGAAACGCAGCATGAAGTGCAGGTGAACGATTTTTATATGTCAAAGTTCACGGTGACAAATGAGCAATTCGACGTTTTTAAGCGTTCTAAAAACCAAATAATATCTATGGAAAAAGATTTTATAAGCACTATCCTTAATGACAGAGGGAAGAAAGGGAAGCAATTCCCTGTTGTGAATGTGAGCTGGAATGACGCGACGGCTTTTTGTAGATGGTTAAGTAGTATAGTAAATGCAACTTTTCGCTTGCCGACAGAAGCAGAATGGGAATACATCTGCCGCGCCGGGACAACTACACCCTTTAACACAGGGGAGAATCTCACTACAGACCAGGCAAATTATGATGGAAATTATCCGTATAATAACAACCCCAAAGGGAAAAGTATTGGAAAAACGGCTCCGGTAGGTAGTTATCCTCCCAATGCATGGGGACTCTATGATATGCACGGCAATGTATGGGAATGGTGTAGTGATTGGTTTGGAGAAAAATATTATGATGAGTGTAAAAAACAGGGTGTTGTAGAAAATCCCAAAGGTCCTGAAACCGGTTCGGCCCGTGTGTTGCGCGGTGGCAGCTGGAACTGCTTTGCTAAGGACTGCCTTTCTGCTTGCCGCGGTAGCAACGGCCCGGATGGCCGCGACCCCGATTTTGGCTTCCGCGTTGTATTCGTCCCGTAGTCAGTTGGTAGTGCTTCCGTCTTTACCTGTGAGCAAAAATGAGGTTAAAATTCTCTTCTCCATTTATAATCAAAAGAAAACCGCCGCTGTTTAATGAACGCCTCTTTGAAAAACGACCGTCTACAAAATGGACTTTGCAGGTGGTTTTTTCCCTGGATTACTTTGGTTTTTCTGGAAAATGATTCCGGAAAAATAAATTACATTTCTCTTGACTTGTGCACTAATTGTGCATACAATTAATAATGGAATATAGGTGGGATATTATTAAGGTGGAAATCAATAAAAAGAAACATGGGATTGATTTTGCTGATGCTGTCGGGGTGTTTGAAGATGAATGGGCATTAACGATAAAAGAGCAGATTATTGACCGGGAACAGCGGTTTGTTTCCATTGGAATGGATTTTGTGGGTCGAGTTATCCTTGTTGTCTATACCTCCCGAAAGGCAACGAGAAATGAAAGGAAGATATATGAACAAAGAAGAATATGATTTTAAAAATGCCGAACAGGGACCTGTAATAAAATCTTTACCCGGTAAAACCAGAATTACTATTCGGATTGATACGGATATTTTAAACTGGTTTCGTAAACAAGTACATGAAAAAGGCGGCGGCAATTACCAAACACTTATAAATGAAGCATTACATGAGTATATTGATAATTTGGATGGCCGGATAGAGAAGACCGTACGAAAAGTTATCCGTGAAGAGCTTAAAGGAATAAAGTTGATGAGCTAATAAGGCAGGTTCCTTATTTTAAATTCTTTATATATTACCCCTGTTTTCCCTGGCGGTACTGTTTTTGCCGTACGAGTAATACGATTGCCATGACAAGAAGGGGGAGAAAGGTAAATATGACCAGTGCGATGTATGAATTCGATTTTAAAACGATCCGGATTTCACGGGTGCTGGCATTATAGTATTTTCCCCGGGCGTCCTGAAGTTTAAATGTTATAGAGGAGTTTTTTCGTTCCAGGGGTATTTTGAATCCTGTAAAAGCCGGGCTTTTATCTTTATGCGCTCCTTCAGGTTCGTAGGGAACAATTTTATACCCCAAGGATGAGGTCCCTTTCAGTTTTTCAGCGTAGAATTCTTTTAATTCGATAGATGTACTCTCGTCTCCCTTCCTGATTTCCAGCTTGGAAAGGGGAATTTCCTTAATCTCCTCCCATCTGTAAAAGGTCGGATTACCCTGTGCATTATTGTCCATCATCTTTTCATAGTAAAGGTCATTATATTCATTTTGCAGAAAGGGTATAATATAGATATCTGTTGTGGGATTCACATAAAGAATATGCGAGGGTAACTGGGACTTGTCCGGCTTTGTCCATCTGTCTCCGGGGACGATGCGGTAGCCGACAACACCCTCCCTTCGCTCTTTAAATAAAAAAAGATTTTTCTCCGATCCCTGTAAAATCTTTCCATCCGTGTTTCGAAGGCGAATTTTGTATTCACCCGCAGGCAGGTTGATAACGAATTGTTTCCCCACGCTTAATTCTTCGGGTGTGGGATTTATCGGCGGAACAGGCTGGATAAGTGCTTTATACTGATTGACAAGTTTTGATGTGTCTCTTCCCCGGTCATTATATTCCTGCATTTTTTCAATAAGTTTCTCTTTCGCCGACTCATAGATTTTTTGTTTTGTAAGGTATTCCGAATAGGACAGTTCATATTGTCTCATTATTTCTTCAAGCCGTTTGGATTCGGCTTCCGCATCATTCCCGACAAAGACCTTCCAGTTGTTTTTATATAATCCGGGATCATTATAAATAATATAAAGCACGGTTTTTAATGTTTTTATTATCTTATTGTTCTGTTCGATTTCCAGAGTTCCGTCGAACACAATGTTAAGCCGTTGAGCATCGACAAGATATTTTTTTGTGAGGGGCCAGAAATAAGTCATAGTCTTTTTTATCACCAAAAAATTACTTGTATTTGCCAGAAGATAGATAGTATCCGAGTTTTCTTTGCAGAAATTCCTGGCATAATGGAGTCCGTTGAAATACGTGACGGAATAAATCACTTCTTCTTTTTCTTCGGGGACATCCGGGAAGAGCCATATTCCACATATCATGAAAATAAGGAAACACGCAAAAACTTTTTTCATCCCCGTACCCCCCTCTTTTTAAGTATAAAGTGACTCGCCGTGAGCAGCAGTGAAGAAAGCAGAACAAGAAAGAGAAGATTGATAAAATATCCGCCGATATTTCCGTATTCAATTGCTTCCATTCCTTTGTACCAGTAATAAACCGGAGAGATCCATTGTAATATATTCGAGATAATAGATGAATAGTACCGCAGATCCTGTTGTACTATTTGAAAAGCCCCGATTTGAAGAGAGAAAAAGATAATATAAAAAATTATGGAAATTGCAAGTGCGGAGGCAGGGCCGTCTGAGATGGCAGAGGAAAAGACTGCAAAGCAATAAAGAGCGATGACAAAAAAGAAAATAAGAAAAAAAGCAAAGAAGAAAGTAGAACCTAACACGAGGTTATTGAGAAGCGCTGCAAGAGCGAAAAATAAAAAAAGAATCCCCAGGTATATGAGTGATGCGATGATGTTCTTTAGTAATGTCGCCATGACGTAGGATGTTCCGTCTGCCGGTCCATACACAATAAGTTCCAGGGCCCCGACATTTTTCTCATATCCGAATTTAAAGGCGGCACTCATGGAGAGGTACATGAAAACGGGAAAACAAGAGTAACACAAGGCAAAGAAGAAAGGACCTTCACGGAATAATTTTACTAAAAATGTCGGTCCGAAGCTTGTAAGAAGCAATTCAATATAAGGATTATGCAGTTTCCCCAGGATAACCTCTGTTACACCGCTTGAACCGATTGACTCTAAAAACATAAGGATAACGGATAATCCGCTCAATAATCCGGCAGTAAGGAAAATATAAAACCAGGGATGAATGAACATCTCAAGAAGCATCCGTTTTGAGATGGTTTTTGCGGCATGTAATCTTGTTTTCATTTTTTACCCCCCAATCCGGCAAGAATCCTGACATTATCCTGTGTAATTGTGGTAAAGGCTTCTTCCAGGGAGAATGCTTTTTCTTCTATTTTTAATGGTACAAGCCCCTGATGAATAAGGAGTTTTGATATATCCCTCCGGAAGTCACCTTCTCTCGGGACTTTTAAAGTGAGGACATTCCCTTCTCCCGAGGCATCGATAATAAATGTAAACTCTTTAATTTTAGCGATGAAATCTTCCGGGAGATGTTCCAGTTCAACGATAATCTCTTTTTCTTTTTGTAATTTGGAAAAGAGATTCTTCATTGTATCTTCTGCCAGAAGATTCCCGTTAAAAATGATCCCCACATGGTCGCATATTTTCTCAATTTCCGAGAGAAGATGGGATGATACGAAAATAGTGCGGCCTTCCCGGTTCTCCGAAAGGATCAGATCTCTTATCATTTTGATGCCGATGGGATCGAGCCCTGAAATCGGTTCATCCAAAAAAAGAATATCGGGGTCGTGGAGGAGGGCACGGGCGATACTCAGTTTTTGAAGCATTCCCCTGGATAAGCTGTGTATCCTTTTTTGTTCAACATCCAGGAGCCCTGTCTGTTCAAGGAGATAGGTGATCCGTTTTGAAAGAGCGGGCACACGGAATAGATCTCCGAAAAACAATAAATATTCCCGGGCAGTCATCCATTTCCACATCCCCTTTGGATGCTTTTCCGGTACAACACCGATTCGTTTCCGCAATTCCAGCTTCGAAGAGTCGTATTTTTCTCCGAAAAGAAATATTTCCCCTTCAGTCGGTTCAGTGATGCCTAAAAGCATCATGATCGTGGAAGTTTTTCCCGCACCATTCGGCCCTAAGAATCCGTAAATTTCTCCTTGTGGGATAGTGATATTGATATGATTAACGGCAGTGAAATAGCCGTATCTTTTTGTAAGGTCTATTGTCTTTATCAACCTTTTCCTCCTTTACAACTCTTTAAAGGATGATTATTTCTTTCATCGCAACGTTTTATCAAAGACTTTAATTTTAAAATGTTCATTCCTTACTGAGCAGGTTGATTCCAGGATGTCGAGATAAAATACGTTATTTTATCACCAAAGGAATCGAGAAAGAGCTTTAGTTCCGTCTCATTAGAGATCAAAAATACTTTTTCAATTTTCGAATCCAGAACTTCTTTAGTTATTTTACGGGGATCGATAAAAATAACTAAATAATCATATACCCGGTAAGGTGCATTATGTTTCTTTATGGAATTAACCGGGACCTTGACAAAATAATGGTAGAAAGAATCCGGATCCGGATCCCACTCCCATTCACATTGGCCCCTGAAAAGTTCTTCTCCACGCTGACTTCCCTTCTCCACCGGCTCCTGAATAATAATTCCGTTTTTTATTTGAACTGAAATTCTTAGTCCGAACCACATCTCGATACACGGATGGGTTTCGATTCCCTGTCCTTCGGCATCAATCGGCCGTGGATTGAGAAAGAGATCACCATTTCTCCACTCTTTGTATACATAAACATCTTTCAACCCGGGAATTTCATACCCGGTCATTTCAATGGGGAGTTCAATTTTATTTTTCCCATTTTTAAGTTGAACAGATAAAGATACGGATTCATAATGAGGTGCTTCGATCTCTAACGTCTCCTGTCCAGGGGTGAGACCGGTAAATTGAAAGATAATAGGTGCTTTATTAGATTGATAATAACCCTTGATATATCGGTCATCCAGAGTTGCGGTAAAATCCCATACCCAGCTCTTGCTTACCGTATCAATAACCTGGAACTCCAGGGTCGTATCACCTTTGGGGATTGAAAATAAAATAACCAGAGTAATAATAATGGTAAATGTGAGGACAACAGCTCCGTATAGTACATATGTTGCTTTCATGAATACTACCTTTATGTTATTTTCTTTTTTATTATTGGTTTGCTTTTATAATAAACAATTTCCGGATTTTAATGTATTTAAAAAAGGATAGCAAACCAGTTCTATTAAAAAATTGATTATACCTGAATACCTGAAATAATCAAGGAAATCTTAATATACAGATGCGATCTCTAACCGGTATTTTCCGCTTTGTGAGTCTTCCGCCCAATAGACGATCTTTGTTACAATTTGTCCGGCTTTACCCATTACAATGGATTTCCCGGCGATGGTAGCCTTTACGGAATATGCATTTTGAATAAACATCATTACTTCCTGTGTCCCGGGTAAATTAAGGGTATCATTTTTGGTAAAAGAACGCTGATCCCTGGTTTTCCCATCAATAATATATCTGAACAGACAAGATTCCCGGAATACGAGAGAAACCACAAAAGGTTCGGGCTTATCTGCTTCCAGGATCACGGTTCTTGTTTCTTCTTTTATTTTGATATTGCCGATTAATTCATTTGAACCTGTTCCGATTCTTACTTCTTCTCCGGTAACTGTGGAAGCAGTATCTTCGGCATCATCGTCTTCTAAAGCGATTATTTCGTTATCGCCGGAATTTTCAGGGGTAACGGAAACAATCTCCGGTTCACTTTCGGTTTGTTTTTTTTCCTGAACCAAATCCTTCTCGGTATAGACAAGTTTTGATACATTTATTTTGTAAAAACCAAGGTTAACTTCATTTCCGGTTTCACTCTCTCTAAAATCATTAAGAATAAGCTTTATATCAAGCTTTCCGTCTGTATTGAGATCAAAGGATTCTTCATTTCCCCTGGTAAGGGATATGGGTTTTTCAACTACTTTTAAGTCTGTCTCCGGCTCCGCAACCATTATTGTAATCGGGTATTCATTCTCTCCCAGGGGAACAATAATGATGTCTCCTTTACGGAACCAGTCCGTCATTACTTCGTCATTAAAAACGTAGGTTTTGTTTATTGTTTCTTCTACAACCGGAACAGGTTCGGTTGTCTCTGTAATTTCAGTTTCCCCTTGTTTGGAGAATACGGTAAGAAACAGTATGAATCCGACGGCGGCTGCCAAAGCAACACCCAGGAAAATCGTAAGAGCTATAAACAGTGGAGAGGTCTTTTTTCGCGTGTCCAGGAGGGCGTCAAAAGGTATGGGTTGTTCCTGAATTTTAATATTTTTATAAAGATTGACAAAATGATCCGGATCCAGGTCCAGGTATTCCGCGTAACTTTTTAAAAATCCGACTAAATAAGTTTCTCCGGGAAAAATAGTAAAATCTTCATTTTCCAAAGCGATGAGATAATGTTTTGATATTCTCGTTTCCCTCGCTACCTGGTCTATTGAATATTTTTTGCTTTCCCTGACTTCCCGTAGTTTTTCCCCAAATAATTCCATAATTTAATCTTCATCTCCAAAGAGAAAATTTTTATATTCATATGCCGATGGTGGGTCATCGATATTAAAATATTCTACCGGTAACCCGCCATTTGTTTTCATATCGGTAAAATCAAACTGAACATGAACACCCGTCGCCGTAATCCCTTTCACCCGGCGTATCAGCCCTTTTTCGCTAAAGGAAATCTCAATGTCCTTAAAACCCTCGGCAGTTGCACGCCACTGGAACTTTAACTTTACGACCATTTCCTGAGAATTTTCCTCTAAGGGAACAGGATCGGGTCCCAGGACATAGGCTATTTTATAATTATTACGTAAATAGATAAGTCCCTGGCTATTTGCCATGGCTTCCAGCGATGCCGCGCTTCTTCGCGGCAGATACTGTTTTAAGAGAACCGAATGTTTCGGGATATAGATAGAGAGAGCTTCGTCATTCACTAACAAATACTGCTCTTCCGGTTCATCAAAATCGATCCGGACAAGATTCGGATTCTTATAAAAAATCGATCCGGACATTACCGAATCTTCCTGAGTTATCTTAATCTTCGCTTCATAATCCATTATTTTTCCATAAATCCCAGAAACCTGATCGAAATACTTGTCTGCAGTGATTATTTCCTGTCCAAATAACGGAAAAACATGAAAGAAAAGAATAAGACTCAAATATTTTAAATGGTGTCTTTTCATCAACATGATTTCTCTTCCCTCAACGTATCATTGGTATAGATATGGTTTACTATCAAAAGAAAGCCACCTCCTGTGGAAGTGGTTCATATCTACCTCATATTATCTATTTTTGAAGGCTTTGCCTTCTCTTTTCTTTTGATTCTGAAAAAGCCACCGCCGTTCACGGAACGGACTTTGCAGGTGGTCTTTTACTATTACAGAAATATATCTATTTGTCAAGTAAACGGCAATAAATCCGGGTGTTCCCGGTGACATAAAAAAAGAAATTTAGTCCATATGGGTCCAGGCGGTCGTTTTTTTTCGCAAAAGGGTCTATGTTAAATACAAATCATGCAGCTCATGTAATTCTATAATGAATCTCATGAAAGAATAACAGGTTTATTATTTCATGTTGAAAGAGTGGCTATCATATAAATTTTCAAATGAAAAAAAAATATGTATATTTTTTTCATACGACAGGAGGTGCGATAGGAAAAAAATCATAAGAACTGATAGATGCTTTACATAATTATTGCCTGCATCTGCTATCAGGTAACAAGGAGTGCCTGAACCTGTTTTTAACTCATCATCCTTTTATATAAAAAGAGAGGAGAGGTGAATGAAACCGGAAGATTTACA
>JAFGRV010000505.1 GCA_016934975.1 Spirochaetales bacterium
TGAGAAAAATGAAAAGTTCTTGCAATTTATCTTTGACTATATAAAAATATAAGTATAGTGAGGATATATTCTTATATCGATTTTATCGAAGGGAGAATATAGATATTAGTCTATATAAGGAAGAATAGTATGGCAAAAGATTTTGTGAAAAGAAAAAACTATGTGATTGATAAGAATTTTCAGTTTCGTTTTATTGCAACTTTCCTTCTGTATATTCTTATTTCTCTTTTATTATTTTCAGGAGGAGTCTTTATTTTTTACTGGATTTCATATATGGCGGGTGAAAATGTCGTGAGTGAATTTATTGTGATTTACAGGCAGGTGCAGGTCATGGATAGTCAGGGAAACCCTCAAATGGATAGTGATAATGAACCCCTCACCACAACAGAACCGCAGCCACCGATAAATCCAATACAACTCATTTTACCCCCGATTCTTATCAATAATCTGATTATTGTCCTGATTATTTCTGTTCTTGGAGTATTCTATTCCCACAAGATCGCCGGACCGGCATATCGAATGAGTACGGATATACAGCGGGTATTGGATGGTGAAAAAGGTGTTGTCATCAGACTCAGGAACACTGATAAACTACAGAAGCTTGCAGAGCAGGTAAATGCTTTAATCATCGAATACGATAAGCTTCGTAAATAGAAATGATCCGTTTTTTTAAATGGTGACATAAGGTGATAAGAAGCTGTTTTTTATGTTGTTTATACAGAGCTGTTTTGAGTCTGTCATTTCCGGTCATTATATAAGTGTTCTGATTGTCATTAATGGAAATGATACACTTACTGCAACCGGAAAAACTGACAATTAGATTAATTGTCAGTGCAGGAAGAAACTCATAAAATTTTGGTGTCGAGCAACATAAAAGGCAGCTTTTTTCAGATTTGTCTTCTTTACTCTATCCGGAACGGGTATATCCCCGGTATTTTTATAACCCGCATAACGTATACATCAAAGTTATTCTCTATTTTTTATCTCCCGGGTGTTTATGTGACTTGACGAATCCTTTAACACTGTTTAGGGTAATCCAGGAATTAAGGAATAATATGAAAACGGAACTATTTGATGAACATGGGAAATCCAGGGGATTTTTTTCACTAAAGAATAACGTTAATAATCTAACCGGTAAAGAATGGGTATTCTGGACACGAAGTGTCATTACAAAAGTGTATCCTCCGAATCTTCAGCATACACTGAGAAATGAACATGGGGGTCAGAAACCCCCGGATCTCTGTGCAGACCTTATCCGGATATTTACCAAAGAGGATGACCATGTCCTGGATCCCATGATGGGTGTCGGGGGGGTGCTCCTTGGAGCAGCACGGTGTAAACGAAAGGCTACCGGGATTGAACTTAATGATCAATGGATTGGTCTTTATAAAGAGGTCTGTAAGCGCGAAAAGATTTGGGAAATGGACACTTACTGTGGTGATGCATCAGTTGTCTTAAAAACCTTTCCCGATTCTTCATTTGATATGGTGTTTACCGATGTCCCGTACTGGAAAATGGATAAAGCCCGGCGCTCTGAAGGTGCTTATAAAAAGGTAGGAGAAAAAGCCAGAAAGGATTTTAAGAAAACCAAACTTAATGCCTTTAATCAGGAGGTTTATTCGACAAAAGAAGAGTGGCTCCGGCGGATGACAGTTATTTTCGAACTCTCTGCACGGGTGCTCAAGAAAAAGGGATATCTTATTACTTTTGTCGGTGATATGTACGCGGAAAATGAATATCATTGCCTTTCTGCCGAGTTGGCGCAGGAAATACGGAAAATAAAAGATCTTATCTGGAAGGCAAATATTATCTGGTATGATGTCTCAAAAAAACTTCACCTGTATGGATATCAATATACCTATATTCCTTCGATGATCCATCAGAATATCCTGGTTTTCAGAAAAGATGTGAATTAGGTGATAAGATTTCTTATTTTCTTTGTTAAAATAAATGACAAAAACTTTTACAACTGCACCATTGTAAGTAAGTTAATTATTTGGGCTGCGGGTGTAGCCTGCGTCATGTATAGTAGACTAAAAAAACATTGGTTTTCCATTTCTTTATCTAAAAAGGAAACAAAACTAACAGTTTGAAGGGCTTAGGAAAACCTCAATGAAAGGGGAGTAGAAACACCATGAAAGTGGTTTTACAGAGAGTCAAAGAGGCCCGGGTTGTCATTGAAGGCAAGGTAAAAGGTGAAATAAAAAAGGGAATTCTTATTTTTTTAGGAATCGAGAATGCGGATAGTGATGAAGATATTGCCTGGCTTACAGGGAAAATATCCCGGCTTCGAATATTCCCGGATCAAAAGGGAGTTATGAATCTATCTGTACAAGATGTAGATGGAGAGTTTCTCATCGTAAGCCAATTTACTCTCCATGCAAGCATAAAAAAGGGGAACCGTCCTTATTATGGGAAATCAGCAGACCCTGAAAAGGCCAGAGTCCTTTATTCTTCATTTATCCGGGAAATGGAATTATGTCTTGGAAAAAAAGCCCAAACCGGTGATTTCGGCGCTCAGATGGAAGTATCATTGATTAATGACGGGCCGGTAACTATTCTTATGGACTCGAAAAATATTGAATAAAAAAATAAATTAATTAAAATGAAAGGTGAGACTATTATGGTATATGGACAGGAAATATCTTTGCAGACAAAAGGATTCTCGGATATAAGGGATATTACCGGGGATGTGAATAGTATTATCGGTAAATCGGAAATTACGGATGGGCTTGTTGTTATCTCGGTTATCGGGTCGACTGCTTCAATTTCCACCATTGAATATGAACCCGCATTAGTGGGGGATGTCCAGGATCAATTGGAGAAAATGGTGCCTCATGAAATGCATTCACGTCACTCATTAACCTGGGGAGATGACAATGGTTTTTCTCATATCAGGGCGACACTGATGGGGCCGGGGATTACGCTTCCGGTTTCCGGGGGGCGTGTTGTGTTAGGTACCTGGCAGCAGATTATTGTTATTGATCATGATAACAGACCCAGGGACCGAAGGGTTTTTATCCAGGTGATGGGAGAAAAAAAGTAGAAAATCAGGTTTTCTCTTTCAGGTGTGTTTTAAAAAAATCAGCATACCCGGAATAAAACTCTAAAAAAAACTGCTGTATCCCCATAAAATAGCTGTCAATCATCTGTGTCGTTTCTTTTCCGACATATCGATAGTGCCATGGTTCGTATTTATATCCCGTCACATCTTCGTATCCCTCGGGGTAGGAGAGTGAAAAACCGTAATCCGAAGCATGCATGAGAAGCCACTCGCTTTCGTCTGTTTGAGCAAAGCTGTCATCGATGGGGTAGAAATCGAGGGTGGTTCCCAGCTGGTGTTGGGAATGTCCGGGTTTTGCGGATTCGCGGTCTGCCTGTTCCTCTCCGAGTTGTTTTACCCAATAGCCGTAGACTTGTGCCTGGTATGTATACGACCGGTAGGCAGATGCGATGACGAGGTCGATATTCTCTTTTTTTGCTGCATCTATCATGGTCGTGAGATCATCGAGAATCACACTCCGTAAGGTAAGTGACTTTTTCGTTGTTTTTATGGAATAATGTTGCAGGTTCTCCAAATCCTCCGGTTCATAGGCCTCCCCCAGACTATGCTGTTTATCTACGAGGAATAAGAACTCGGGAGGCAGGGCAATAACCGCTTTTATGGATTCCAGGAATTCTTTGGGGTTTGCGAGTATTTTCTCCGTTATATCCGGATGTGGGAATTCCTTAATGTATTCATTGAGCATCTTATCTGTTATCGTAAAATCCGGATGAAGAACTGTTTCCGATGTACACATCATAATTAAAAATACCCCGAAAAGGAGAATGCCGAAAATTCTTATCAATCTTAACATATTAAAAAAGCTTTTCTATTACTTCATCCATGGTTTGTACCGGATGGAAAGTAATTCCTTTTTTAACATTTTCAGGAATTTCATCGAGGTCCTTTAAATTTTCATAAGGAATGATTATCTCTTTTACTTTGTTCCGTTTTGCGGCGATGGTCTTTTCTTTTAATCCCCCGATAGGTAGTACTCTTCCCACAAGAGAGAGTTCACCGGTCATGGCGAGTCTGTTCCTGATTTTTTTACAGGTGATAAGGGAGAGAAGACATGATGCCATGGTAATACCTGCCGAAGGCCCGTCTTTGGGGGTTGCTCCCGCCGGAATATGGAGATGTATCCGGTGGTTTTCGAAATAATCCCTGTCTACATGAAACTGCTTTGCTATCAGTCTTACATAGGTATGGGCGATGTTTGCGGACTCCTGCATCACATCTCCCATCTGTCCGGTAAGCTTGAATCCTTCCTTCCCTGTCACAGCCACTGCTTCGATAATCAGTGTCGCGCCCCCCAGGGGTGTCCAGGCAAGTCCCAGGGCCATCCCCGGTTTTACGATTTGTTTCTGTTCCGATTCATCGAATATCGGTTTTTTAAGATAGGTGATAAGATCATCTTCCGAAATTTTTACGGGGAAGGTAATCTCCTTCATCACCGCTTTTTTCGCGATTTTACGGTGTATTTTATCCACTGCTTTTTCATAATTCCGTAAACCTGCTTCCCGGGCATATTTTTCCGCGATTGCGATCAAGGCTTTCCTGTCATAATTTACATCAGTCTTTTTGAGACCGGTTTTTTTTGTGGATTTTGGGATAAGATATTTTTTTGCGATAGAGACCTTTTCCTCATTTATATAACCGGACAGCCGGATAACTTCCATCCTGTCCAGGAGGGGGGAAGGAATCGTATCCAGGGTATTTGCCGTTGTAATAAAAAGGATATGTGATACATCGAAGGGCAGGTCCAGATAATGATCCCTGAAAGCGATATTCTGCTCGGGATCAAGGACCTCCAGGAGGGCGGATGAGGGATCACCCTGATAAGAAACCCCGAGTTTATCAATCTCATCTATCATAAAAACGGGATTGATGGTTTTTACGATCTTAAGTCCCTGGAGAATTTTACCGGGCATTGCGCCGACGTAGGTTCTCCGGTGCCCTTTAATCTCTGCCTCGTCTCTCATTCCGCCCACGGAAAATCGAAAGAATTTTTTCCCCAGGGCCCTGGCGATGGATTTCCCCACGGATGTTTTCCCCACTCCCGGGGGTCCCACAAGACAGAGGATCGAACCTTTTGAATCTTTTTTTAAGACTTGAACAGCTATATATTCCAGGATTCTCTCTTTAACATCTTCCAGTCCGTAATGATCCGCATTAAGAATAGATTGTGCTTTTTCCATATCAATATCCACAACCCCCGGATCATTCCAGGGCAGTGATACAATTGTTTCGAGGTAATTCCGCGTCACAATAAATTCCGAAGAATTGGGATCCATAAGGGAAAATTTTTCGAGCTCACTTTCCACCTGTTCCTTAATCTCACCATTAAAGTTCAGACTTTCTATTTTACCTTTAAGGCGATTGTATTCCTGGCTTTTTGCATCAACAGGCATCCCTAATTCCGATTTAATCGCTTTCAGTTCCTCTTTCAGGAAATATTCCCGCTGGCTTTTGGATATCTTTTCATTTATCTGTTTTTGTATCTTCTTTTGAATGCGAAGCAGTTCCTGTTCTTTTTTGATAAAAACAAGGGCGCTTTCCATGCGCTTCCGGACATCAAAGGTTTCGAGGATTTTCTGCTGTTGTTTTCTATCAATATTAAGAATTGATGCGATAAAATCGGCGATTTTCCCGGGATGATCAATATTTACCATATTAAGGCGCATTTCTTCGGAAAACAGGGGATTATTTTCCGAAATGAGTTTCATTTCCATGATGAGGGCCCTGGTGAGAGCCTTAATTTCAATCGAATTATTTACCTTTTCGTCGATATATTCCACGGCGGCAGTGATGGGTATTTGTTTGCTTATAAATTTTTTTACTTTAAACCGCTTAATTGTTGTTATAAAAATATTAAGGCCACCGTCCGGAAGGTTCAGTTTTTTTACAATTCTTGCGACTGTCCCGACCCGGTAAAGATCATCGCTTTCCGGTGTTTCCATATCTTCGGATTTTATAAGTAAAAATCCGACAATCTGGTCACCTGCTAATGAAGCATTCACGACATTGATGTCTTCTTTTACCTGAATCACCATCGGCGTAATAATGCCGGGAAAAATCAGTTTTCCCTGGAGCGGGAGTATATAAATCCTGTTCGGTAGTACGAGATCCGCAGGAATAATCTGGCTGTCTGACATATTCATCTCCATAATATAATTGTTTTTTTCAAGGTAGTAAGGGAGGGCAAAAGTGTCAAGGTGATGTGTTACAAAAATAATCATTTCCCTAAATTTTTTACACCTTTACCAAACTTCCCTTTACAACCGGGATCGATTGGATTATGCTTTTTATAGAGAGACTCACTGCGCGTGGGAATTACTGACAATCGCATAAATTGGCAGTAGAGGATAAGGATAGGGATATGAAAATTAAAATTGCGAATACAATACATGTAGAAGGTATTATCGAAGTTTGGGAAGAATTCATTGATTATCATAGCCAGATTGATCCCTTTTTCGCCCGTAAAGACGATAATAATGAGCGGTTTACGGCATATATTCAAAATCAGCTTCTTTCATCGAAATCCCTTGTTCTTGTCGGTTTGGAAGAGGACAAGGTTATCGGATTCGGTCTTGCCCAGATAAGAAGTTATCCTCCCATATTTCAACAAACAACCTATGGATATATCTCCGACCTGGCGGTAAAACTGGATTTCATGAGAAATGGCATCGGGGATCTGCTTCTTGGGGGGATGTTAAAGTGGTTTAAATCCAAACATATAGAACGTGTTGAACTTCAGGTTCTCGCGCATAATAAGCTGGGGAGTACCTTCTGGAAAAAATTCGGATTCGAGGAATATAAATATGTGATGAAGATTGAATTCTGTGACAAGGTGGAAATTGAAAAATAAGAGTAACCCGAGATGAAATCACTATCAGGAGTATAAAATCATGCCGGACAATATGATAAATAAGGAAAATATGAATCTTGCCGAACTTATGGCATATGTTATTCAGGCTGATGGGAAGGTCTCGGATAAGGAGATCGAATTTTTTTCAAAATATATTAAAGATTATTATCCGAAGGAAATTGCAGAGCATATTTTTCAGGACTTTCAGAAATCTCTGAAGGAACAGCCTGTCCTTGAATCTATTCTTGATAATGTGAATAAAGATCTCGGTGAAGATTATCCGGAAAAAGTAATGCTTCTTATTAAGATTTACGAGCTCCTGGGTGCGGATGGAATCACCCCGGGGGAGCTTGATATATTTGATAATGTCTGCGGTTTTTTTGCCATCGATGAACAGGATGTAGATTTAATCAAGTCTCTCCTGATAGATTCTTACGATTTTAATTTTTCGGAAAATATAAATAGAAAAATAAATATTGGTGATCATCCGGAGGAATCGGATATTATCTATTCCAACAGTAACTGTGAAATTTTCGAGATTCGTGAAAATTATTTCCTTGTCAATAAGCTATCAGGTCATCCTGTCTTTGTTGATGAACAACTCGTCCATAAGGCCCAGATAGTTCCGCTTGCGGGGAAAAAAACCATATCAATAAATAAAAACGAGATCCTGACAGATGATTTCGGGCTTTTTTTTAAGCTTAAGCGGGGGAATTACTCGAAGCAGATTTATCTGGCTTATGAAAATGCAATATTGGTAAAAAAAATTAATTTCGAAGAGGCTGATTTTAAACTTGATATAACCCGGAATATTATCAGACTCTATAAAAATCAGAATAGAAAATGTTCACTTAAGGTGAATAATCATATTATAGAAGAGTTCTCATTTATTAATCTTTCCGATTCCGTCGTTATCGAGAATAGTTTCACCCTGCCGGTCAGGGATATCCTTGAATCCGAAAGTCGTGATGTCTTCTCCCTTACGGAATTTACACCGGAAAAAGATATCCTTATTATCAGTGACCAGGACCAGCTTGCGGATATTTATATTGATGACGGGAGCGAGAAAGAGCTTTATATTCCCGTGAGAATTGACAAACAGGAAAACGCTGTTTTTTTTAATCTTCATGCACAAAAGCTGCCTTACGAGGTTTATCTAAACGGAACGGTTCTGCGTCAGGGAGAGAAAAAAAATATTACACAAGATTCAAAACTCACTGTGGGAAAATACCACGTACTTTTTCAGGTTTCTACCGGGAAAATCATCACCTCTATTATTCATTTTTCACAATTTACCGTGGATCACCTTACCTACAAGTTTAAGAGCGGGAGAATCGGGATTGATGCCATCTCTTTTGAAACGAAAAGCGGTGAGCTTGTGGGGATAATGGGTGCAAGCGGCGCGGGTAAATCGACACTTCTCCAGCTTCTCCTTGGGTATAACAAACCGGACAGCGGGAATGTATACATAAATGGTGAGGATTTCTATAAAAACTTTGATAAAATACGGCACTACATCGGATATGTGCCCCAGGATGATCTTTTGTTCGAGAATCTGACTGTGTATCAGAACCTTTTTTTTACCGCTAAAATACGGATGCCCTCGAAGAATAAAAAAGAGATTGATTATTTGATCGATAATGTGCTTAAGGACATCGGGCTGCTGGACAAGAAATATTTAAGGGTTGGAAATCCGGTTCAGAAGGTATTGAGCGGCGGTCAGAGGAAACGCCTTAATATCGGGCTTGAACTTCTTACAAACCCGGATCTTTTTTTTCTCGATGAACCGACATCGGGGCTTTCATCGAAAGATTCGGAAATGATTATCAACCTTCTGTCTCACCTCTCTAAACGGGGAAAAATAATCTTTGTTATTATCCATCAACCCGGTTCTGATCTTTATAAAATGTTTGATAAACTTCTTCTTCTTGATGTCGGGGGGAAACTTGCTTATTATGGCGGCAGTTTGCATGCTATTCAGTATTTTAAGAATTTTTTCCCCGTGCGTGATGATTTTATCGAATGTCCTGCCTGCGGAAATGTAAATCCGGAGATCATTTTTAATGTCCTTGAAAAAAAGGAACTTGGCAAGGATGGTCTTCCCCTTTACACCAAAAAAGAAAGCTGGGGGAAAGGCGTGGAAAAGTTTTTCAGGAAACTTTTTAACCGGCCGAGGAGAATTATGTTTCCCACCCGGCGATATGAGCCGGATTATTGGAAACAACTTTATCTTTCAAAACAAACAACGGAACATCATGAGTCCCGCATCGATGAAAAAAACGGGCAGCCCGGAGAGCTTCCTCCGAAAATAAAGAATTCAGTTCCGACAAAATTGAGGATTCTCTTAAGCCTGACA
>JAFGRV010000506.1 GCA_016934975.1 Spirochaetales bacterium
AGCGAAACGCAGGTTCACAAGAAGTCAAAAATTTTCATAACGGCAACCTTGTCATACATTACTTATTTGCATTGCGGGCGTAACCTGCATAATGATAGTAAAAGCCTACTATCTATTATCACAATATCATCGAAATGTTCATAACCAAATAGGCGAAAAGTACTATAATAGTCACTATCAATTAATCCTTTAGTTTAATTTTCTCACTATATACACTGAAATCATGCCATATCGATAGTCCGGCATTGTAATTATTATTGCAATTAGACTATTAGTATTAATAAAAAATAATTATTAAAGATGGAAATAATTATGTCATGGTCCTTTTGATAATAAAGAATTTCTTTTATTTGACTCTCACCGATTTTCGTGATATAATAAGACAAATTTAAAATCTATGTAACATGATCAAATTTTATCAGGATTTTATTATAAAATTCATGCAAACAGAGCAATGAGGAGAGAAATAATCATGAACATTAAAAATATTTATATCTTTTTAATCCTTTTAAGTTTTATTTTCCTATACCCGGCATGTGAACCGATGCCGGATCCGACACCAACTCCCGAAATAACACCTGAACCGACACCTGAACCGGAAAATGAATACGGGTCCGGGGCGGATGGGGCTTTGAATGTCAATTCATCAATAGTTGTTAATACCGTTAAAACAACGTTAAAGGGAGAACATCTCCATGGGAGATTATATATTGAAGTTGCATCGATAACCGGGATTTCAGCCGGGGATGAACTTTTTATCTGTAATACCCGGGGAAGCGGTGCCGGGACCTATGAATTTGTTACCATAACACAGGTAAATACTTTTACCTGTGATCTGGAAACAGCACTCTTTAATTCATATCCGGCAGATGATTCTGTTTTTGTGTACCGTGTTCCCCACTACACCGATGTCATTGTTCAGGAGGGGGGCATGATTATTGCCGATACCTGGAATGGATCAACCGGAGGTGGTGTTGTCGTGTTCCGTGCAACAGGAAGTATTAATATTTCCGGGAACGGAGGAATTAATGTTTCGGAAAAAGGATACCAGGGACATAACAGACAAGCTGATAATGCAAACGGATTTCAAGGTGAAGGATATTTGGGAATCGGAATACAATCTGTGGAGCCGAATGGAAACGGCGGCGGCGGGGGCGTGCATTCGTCATCAGGCGGCGGCGGCGGGGGTCATTACTCTGTTGGAACGAATGGTGAAGTCGGATTTAATGACATCCCTGAGAGAATAGGAAAAGGCGGACTGGCTGTTGGTACCCCGGAATTAGCATCCATCTTCTTCGGCGGTGCCGGTGGGACAGGAGCTGATAATGATTCAAATGAAGCCCTTAATCCCAATGGGGGACATGGGGGCGGACTTATCTATATCGCATCCCCCCTCATCAATATAAAAAATGTTCTGGCAAACGGCGGAGCAGGTAAAGAAGGATCACCCGGGAGCCAGGATGGTGGATCCGGAGGAGGTGCCGGAGGATCAATCTACATTATCGGGGATACCGTCAATATTACCGGGGATGTGACTGCAATCGGCGGGATCGGTTTTACTCCCCTCAATGAAGGCGGAAAAGGCGGGGATGGTTCCGTGGGCAGGATCCGTATTAAAGCAGATACAATTGTCGGTATTACCATTCCGGCAGCTTATACGGATTAATACTTAACCGGAGCTTCATTTCAGGGAGCTAATTCCCCGAGCTGCGTTTTGACTCATACATTTTTTTATCCGCGACCTCGAACATGTTGTCTTTGGTTTTATACCCGGAAGAATACGCGGCACATCCGATACTAATGGAAACGGCAATAGGTGCTGATTCATCATTTTTTATTTTTGTTGATGCCACAGCTTCCTTGAGTCGTGTTGCCAGTTCCTCTGCTTTTTCAAGCTCTGTGTGGGGAAGGATGATAGCAAATTCATCACCCCCATAGCGGCTTATAATATCGGATTTGCGTAATTTTTGCTCCATTATCTCGGCGATGGATTGTAACACCGTATCCCCGGTTTTATGACCATAGGTATCATTGATATACTTGAATTTATTGACATCAATAAAGAGAATGGAAAAGCTGTGGCCATACCGTTCGGCCATATTAAAGAACTGGGAAAATTGTTGATTAAAATAGGTGACATTATAGACTCCGGTGAGGGTATCATGCATGGCCATATTCTCATAATAACGTTTCCGCCGTAGAATCGCTTCGATCCTGGCAAGGAGTTCCTCTTTTTTAAAGGGTTTTGTGATATAATCATCCGCCCCAAGGCTTAATCCCTTTACTTTATCTGACAATTCGTCCCTGCCTGTTAAAAAAATAACCGGGATCGTTTCGGTCAATTTCTGTTTACTTAAGGCACGCTTCACCTCATAACCATCCAATTCAGGCATTTTTATATCGAGAATAATGAGATCGGGTATTATTTTATTGATAAGCTCCAGGGCTTGCCGCCCATTATCCGCTTTATATACTTCATACCCTTCTTTTTCCAGTCTTTTCGTAATGAGTTCCTGAAGCCGGGGATTATCCTCCGCGACAACGATTTTTTCATCATGTTTTGCCATATAATGAACTCCCTTACCCCGCATCCCATAAAGACTATTCAATAAACCTGATTATCATCATAACCAGGTGATCTTCTATAACTATAAGATATTTGAGAGGTTTTTTAAAGAGTTTATAATAATAACAATTATAAAAAATTACCTTAAGGAATACCTGAAAAAGGCTTTACAACCTCGCAATGATTTGATTTTATAGTCATATATATGCATGAATTTTCAATTTGTAAAAATATCGTGGATGCAGTTATTATCGAATATAATAAACTTGATCCGAAACCAGAGAAACTCGTTGCGACACGAATCATTGTCGGGAGACTGCACCAAATTGTACCTGACACTCTCACTATGGCTTACGAGGTATTAATCAAAGATACTGTTGCGGCGAATTCAAGATTGGAGATTCAATTTGTAGAGGTACAATGCAGGTGTAAAGATTGCAGGTGGGAAGGGATTATTGATTTTCCTTTTTTTATATGTAAACAATGTAAATCAGGAAATATCGAAATCGTAAAAGGGAGAGAATTACATCTGGAAAATCTGGAAGTTGAATACACTTAAGACTTTCTATACGATTAAGTATATTAATCATTTAATCCGATGGGTACATCGGTAGGAATCCGATAAGACATCGGCAGTATACCGGAACTAATAAGGAGAAAACAATGGGAAACCGTGATATAAAAGTATACAAAGACTTAATGGGTGAAAATTCCCTTTGGGCAGAAAAAATAAGAAATCTTCTGACTGAAAAAAAGGTGATGATGGTAAACATTATCGGTTCCCCGGGATGCGGGAAAACATCACTGTTAGAGAAAATAGCATCAACATATGCTGATAAAAAAGATTTCGCGGTATTGGAGGGTGATGTGGAGACGACTCATGACGCAGAGCGTCTTGATGCCCTGGATGTACCGGTGAGTCAGCTGCTTACCAGCGGGGCTTGCCACCTTGAAGCAAAAATGGTGTATCAGGCATTGTCCGATCTATCCCTGGACACCCTGAATCTGGTGATTGTGGAGAATGTGGGTAATCTGGTCTGTCCGGCAGAGTTTGATATCGGTGAATATGCTAAAATAGCGGTATTAAGTGTTACCGAAGGAGAAGATAAGCCGGTAAAATATCCCCTGTTATTCAGAGAAGCAAAAGCAGTTGTGCTGACAAAAACAGACCTTCTTCCGCATCTTCCGTTCAAAAAAGATGTCTGTCTTGATTATATGAGAAAGGTAAATAGTACGGTTCCGATTTTTGAGGTCTCCTCTGTTACCGGTGCCGGGATCTCATCTTTTGTTGATTGGATCACCTCTCTTGGGTAAATTAATCGGGAAATATTTTTTATTTATTAATTAGTTCCGAAAAGAGTGAGCAAAATTTACTCTTACTCATCCAGAATAATCCGTATCTTCTCCGTTAATGATTCAATAGAAAAAGGTTTATAGATAAAATTGATATTATCATCCAATATTCCGTGATGAGCAAGAACATCCCCGGAATATCCTGACATATAAAGTACTTTTAAGCCGACGATAACATCTTTCAGCTTTTCATATAATTCTTTGCCGTTCATTTCAGGCATGATAACATCGGTAAGAAGCAAATCAATCTCTCCTTCATAAGTGATACAAAGCTGGCCTGCTTCATCGGGACGGGAGACTTCGAGGACATTATAGCCCTGGAGGGTGAGAAATCGTTTTGTAAAAGTACGTACCATTTCTTCATCTTCCACTAATAATATGGTTTCAGTGCCTCCGGACAGATGATAAAACTGTTCAATTTCCTCTTCCTGTTTGATTTCACCATTCACTTCGGGGAGATATATTTCAAATACGGTTCCATTTGTACTGTAAGACAAAACATTTATGTACCCCTTATGCTGATTTACTATTCCATACACAGTTGAAAGCCCTAAACCTGCGCCCTTTCCCTTTTTCCGGGCTGTAAAAAAAGGCTCAAAAATATGATCTTTAATTGTACTATCAATACCGCATCCGGTATCTGAAACCCGCAGGAGAATATAGTCTCCCGGGAGAATTTCCGTATGAAAAGCCCCCATTTTTTCATTTATCGTAACAGATGATGTCTCTATGGAGAGTTTTCCTCCTTTAGGCATGGCGTCACGGGCATTTACTGCCAAATTCACCAGCACCTGGTCCATCTGGTGTGCATCAAACCTGATGAGTCCGTCTTTTATTTTCTTGCAGATGATAAGTTCAATATCTTCACCAATAATCCGGGAGAGCATATTGTGTGCATCATCAACAAGGGTATTGATATTGAGTATTTGGGGAGCAACAATCTGTTTTTTGCTGAAGGCAAGGAGTTGTTCTGTAAGGCCCGCAGCACGTTCAATCGCATGTTTAATTTCATTCACATCACTCTGAAGAGGATGATCATTTCCAAGAGAAATATTTATAAAATGAATATACCCCTGCATACCTGTAAGAATATTATTAAAATCATGAGCAACTCCACCGGCGAGTCTGCCCAGGGCTTCCATTTTTCGAGCTTGTAATAGTTGTTCTTCGAGTTTTGTTTTTTCTTCTACGGATTTTTTCATTTCCGAAATATCCCGGGCAAAGGCAAAATTATACTCATTACCCTCGAAATAGAGATAATTGATAAGCATCTCGACAGGGAAAACGGTCCCGTCCTTTCTTTGATGCTCGGTTTCAAGAGTAAATGAACGCTTCTCCCGGATTTCATTCCAATGAGTCTGCCATGTAAGGCGGGTATGATGAGGATCAATATCAATGACATTCATATGAAGGAGCTCTTCTCTCGAATATCCCAGAGAGGTGCACGCCTTTTCATTCACATAGACAAAATTCCCGGAGCAATCTGTCCAAAATGTCGCTATGGCTGCATGATCGATAGCAAACTGTGTGAGACGAAGTCTTTCTTCTGTTCTTTTTAGCTGAGTAATTTCATTGGTAACTTCAACAACACCGATAATCTTGCCCTGTTTTGACCTTACCGGGTAGCCTTTAATTAACCACACACGACCATCAGGTGTCCTGATTTCTTCTACCTGGGGTATTTGTGTTTTCAGGGTTTTTATTACAGGACATTTCTCGCAGGTGGTATTTCGATTATGCCATATCTTATAGCAATAATTACCCTCAAGTTTACCCTGGAAATTCACAATTGATTCATATGCCGCCCTGTTTGCCCAGATAATTTTTAAATCAAGATCAAGATAGGTCACAAGTTCAGAAACGCTCTCTAGGAGCAAGTCTTTTTCCGGTTCGGCATCTGCAAGTGTTTTTTCCATAGTTTTATGATCAATTATATGAACAGATTTTTTTGATTTGGTATAATTTTTACCGGTTATAAAAACAAGGGCAATTTTATTATCAAGAATTATAGGTCTTATGTTAATGGAAAACACCACAGAATACGATTCATGGTCGCTTATCTCTATTTCAAAGGAACTTATTACATTTTTATTTATACAAGTTTTAATTGCTTTTTCAAAAACCTGGCAGTTTTGATTTTCTATCAGGTTATAAATGCTCTTTCCTAGTAAATTATCTATGTTGTCGGAATTAAGAAACTGTATAATACCTTTATTGTCAGTAATTATTATGAATTCCGGTATGTCTTTAAAAAGATGAAAAAAAAACTTTTCCTTTGCACGGCTTGTCTTTTGCTGTTCTACCATCTTTTCCTTGTATAAAACAAACTCAAAGCTTTGAGTTTAAGAAATTTAATTTTTACACCCGGTTGAGGAGATTAACGTATAATCCCTTTTACCAATAGGAAATAACTTAATACTCCATATGTAATACACTATTACTTCCAACAACCAAAGGAAATAGAAAATCTGCTTTCATTAATTTTCAGTAGAATATACTCAGAATGGTAAAATTTTTCCAGACTTTACGAATGAATTTTTTTTGTTTTTATAAACACCGCCACTATTTTTATTTAAAATGGTATAAAACTATGTAAAAGGAATGATGATTCTTGAATAATGTATGATATATGTTATAATCTTTCCTCAGGCAGGTTTTTGCGCTAAATTGGCGGGTACTCTCGCCAAAACGAGTACTCTCGTCAAGACGAGTACTCTCGTCAAGACGAGTACTCTCGTCAAGACGAGTTAGATCATTACGATAAGCATTTTATGGTTGTATGAGTGATTGGAGATGAATAAATAACGATGAATATAATCACCATAATCGGATTAGCCCTCGGACTATCTATGGATGCATTTTCTGTTTCCATTACAAATGGCTGTATTATACATGAATTAAAACTCCGGCATGCGATTAGAATTGCATTTTCCTTCGGTTTATTCCAGGCAATAATGCCTCTTATTGGCTGGGCGACAGGTTCCCTTTTCTCTTCATATATACAATCTTTCGACCATTGGATCGCCTTTGGATTACTCTCTTTCATCGGGATAAAAATGATATATGATTCAAGAAAACGGGAATCTGAAAACAAAACAAAAGATTGCCGTCATTATCCAACCCTCTTTATTCTTTCAATCGCAACAAGTATAGATGCACTTGCTGTCGGAGTAAGCTTCGCCTTTCTGAATATCCAGATAATTTTCCCGGTTCTCCTGATTGGTATTATCACTTTTATTGTATGTTTAATCGGTATTTTCATTGGAAATAGAATCGGCAAATTTTTTGAGACCGGAATAGAACTCTTCGGAGGACTTATTTTGATAGGAATCGGTATTAAAATTTTAATTGAACATTTATTTTTTTAACTATCAGATAATGATTAATCTTCTATTATAAAAAATATCTTTTCCAGACCTCCTGCAATTCCCTGAGCGGTATTAATAATGATTTCTGCAACTCCCTGGGCAATCTCTTTTTCTACAAAATCATGTTCGATTAAAAAGCTTTTAAGTTTCGCTGCTGCTTTTTTAGATCCCCCTTTCAATTCCTCCCCGGAAAAAGCAGTCACAGTACCATAAAGAATCAGGGAATCACCCTTTTCATGCTTTTTTTCCGAAAAAACGACTGCCGATCCGGTTGAATCTTTAAACACAAACACATAAAGATCCGTAAATGGAATGTTTATGACAGATTCAATTTCCCCGGATAAACTAATTTTTTTTCCTGAATATTTCTGAGGATTGTCCTGTATGGCTGCAATATTCATCACACATGATGATAGGGTCATTATGACGAAGATAAAACATATACTGAGTGGAATGAGTTTATGCATAAATTCTCCTTTCTATTATTCTCTTTATTATACAAAACTGTTATCACAAATGCAATGAGTTCTCAAAATGAGTTCTTACTTAGAACTCATAAAAGAGAAAAAGAAAGGTAAATTATTCTATGAAAGCGGATAGTTCTATTTCTTTTTTGTGATATATGCGCCTTTCCCTTTCACCTTTGCCAGATAACCCTTTAATTCAAGCATTCTATATGACTTTGATACTGTATTAACACTCACTCCAAGTTTTTTTGCAAGCATGGTGATGTGATAAAGTTTATCTCCGGGTTTTAATCTGCCTGTGTTGAGTGCAAAGACAATTTGATTATAAATCTGTTTATAGAAAGGCAGGGAGCTTGAGAAATCGACTTCAATCCCAAAGTCTTTCATCCTGAGCCTCCTTCATTACAATGGTAACGGCCTATGGAAAAAAATACTGATTGTGAGTTAGATAAAATATCCGGGGAATTCACCAGCACCTTAGGGTGCCATCCATGTATAAATCCCCCGGATAATTGCGAAGTATCAACCCTTAGAAGCTTAATTTGCATCTCAAGTACACAAGTGGCTGGATAAGATCAATTATTAATTCACTCTCAGGTAATGGATCTATGTCATATTCCCCGGAAAATTCCGTCATGGAATCTCCGAAAAAGAAAGTGGAGCCAAGTTCAACCTGAAAATTATCATACATATCATAGGCCACAACAGGAATGAGTGCCCAGCTGCTGTCGTGAAGATTAAAGAAAGCGGCCGCGGAGATACGGAAATAGTCGAGGAATAATTTATCCAGGTAGAAAAAGAGATAATCTTCTCCCTGTAATGTTTTTTCACCTGAAAAAAGATCCATAAGATTATACTCCGCTTTATCTGTAACGCCGGTTCCCTGGTGATAGAACTCACCCCGAAGCTCAACATTAATGACCGGCAGTGTATAATAAAAACCACAGGCCACCTCTATAAGATCTTTAAACTCATGATCCCGGAAATCGAATTCAGTTTCATCTTCATTCTGAGGAAGATGTAAGGCTGCCTCCCCATAAACACCCACATCCCCGATTCCCCCTGCAAAGTCCGTACCCACATAATATGACCGCCGGTGCTCGTATTCTCCCGGGACATCTGCACGCGGCCCGTAAAAAACCTCTTTTATCCAGCTGAGGGAGAGATCAAAGGAACCCAGGATTCCAAGGAGCTTAATGCCATAAGGAAGATTATTCCAGTCTCCGTCTTCTAAAACTGATGTTGTTTTGTGAGATTTATCCTGAAATGCAAGATATCCCTCGAGGGATAGCCCTGATATGATCGATAAACTCGGGGCAATTCCATAGGTTCCCGGAGTTTCTTCCGATATTGTATCCATGAAAGGAGCAAGACTCACTTTCTGAGTGGGATTAAAAGCATACCCTGTTCCCCAGGCAATGGGCATTTTCCCGAATTGAATATCGAATTTCCATATATTCAGTTTTCCGTAAAAATGATCGAAGGTAAAGGATTGAACAAAATCATCCATGGGGAAATTTGCCTGATACCCTGCCGGGACCATGCCATAGGTCTCATAAAGGAGATATGGATTTTGATTTCCAAATTTCGCATCATAGGAAACCTCTGCATGGAAAGCAAGGTTTTCTCCCGGATTCCAATCTGCTTTTAATCTCAGATATGAGACATTTCCCACAGATGAGGAATCAAACTCATTGCCTGAAAAAATTAATTCGACTGCAAAATAATTGACCAGATATCCGTACAAACTAAAGGTTTCTTCCGTAAAGGTAGTCACATCTTCCGTATCAATCACAGTATCATCCGGTATATCAAATAAATCCGAATCAATCTCATCGACTTCCGATTGACCTTCATTATTGAAAAGCTCCACTTCAGCCTCAACGGCATAACAAAAGATTGTAATACCGATAGTAAATATAATTGATAAGATTATACTCTTTTTCATCGTTTCCTCCCTGTCCCCTGACAGAGCCTTTATTTATAAAAGCGTGTGGGGTTAAAATATTTTTCATCAATCTCAATATCATATTCAGCCGCATGGGTAATTATGACTGTCATGCTTTCTTTGGAAAGATTTGCCATTATCATCTTCGAAGGCATAAGGCGACCCCCGATCATTTTATACTCTTTCATAATAAGATCTTTCGAATGGCCATCTTCTTCCGTATAGTATTCGACCTTCTCCATTAAATAATTTTCCTTATTCACAATTACTATTATCTTTGTATACGAGGAATCCTTATCTTTCGGATTTCCCTGAATGACCCAATTATCTTTTGTGCTTTCGGTGATTGTAAATGTATATTTTTCGTGCAAATTTCCTCCCCCAAGATCTTCATAGGTGAAATCACCGCCCACACCCTGAACAGATTTATTTTTCGATTGACCGGCGATTTTTCGCACCCTCCCGGTCGATGGAAAGAATACCCACTGTTCACCACCTTTTGAGAGAATGCTTAAGCCTTTAATCGTCTTCGGGGAGAGAAATACCATACATGAATCTTCATCCCCCTTGCTATATGAGAGAACCTTGAGTTGACGATAATCATCCTTATTGTACACATCCGGATAAATCAACATAGAAATTTCCGTTTTACTTGATTTTGTCTGATTCATCTCTTCCATCTTTCTTATGATTGAAAGTGCATCCTCTTCCTCACTGAAAAGTAAGGGCATCGTGAAAATAACAAGTAAAGCGACCGTAATTAATATTTTTACGATATATTTCATATAATACCTCCTGTAAATTATGCTTCAACGCATTACGCTTGAATGCTTTTCTGCTTTTTATTCTTTATAAATGCCAGCAACGCAGGCAAAATGATGAGTGTCGTAGCGAGACAGGCTGTTATACCAAAGAAAAGAATCGCTCCCAAAGACCCGATTGCAGGAAAACTTCCCACCAGACCAAGTGATCCGAAACCAATCATTGTTGTGAGAGCCGAAAGAAATACTCCTTTTCCCGTATACCGGTAGGTGGCCTCTATATTGCCTTCCGTTTTAAACCTGTGGGCAATATGAATCCCGAAATCAATTCCCATCCCGATAATAAGGGGGATAACCATCACATTTGTCATATTCATTTTAAATCCGAATAATGGATAAAATCCAAGCATCCAGATCATTCCCAGCACAAGGGGTACTGATGCAAATATGGTGTACTTTAAGCTCCTAAAAGAAGCAACAAGAAATATAAGTACTGCAATATAAATAAATAAAGCGGCTTTTGGTGTTGCCTCGTTTAATTCCATCATCCACTCGACTGAAATCTGGGACATCCCGGTAATCTTTGGTGATACTTTCTCCAGTGCCTTATTAAACCGCTCCATAGTCTCGAGATTGCTAAAAATATCCTTTCGAGGATAAATCGTTATAAGATTTTTAGTTCCACTCTTATCGAAAAAGTTCTTTTTATAACTTTCCGGAAGTTCGGCGAGAATATCAGCCTGGGTGACCCCGGTTTTAATATCAGTCATTTCATCAACAAGAGAATTCATTTCCTGTCCAAAGTATGTATCCAGGTGTGAAAGGCGATCGATATAGAGACCGGGATCCGATTCAATTACCTTTAAAAGGCCCTGAAAAATTTCTTTTCCCGGCTTTCCCACATCCGCACCCCAAATTTCCCTTATCATTTCATTTCTTTTTCTGACAATTTTATTATCATCTCCCAATCCCGCTACGGAAAGTTGGCCGATTTCGATTATATTATCTTCCAGCCTGTTAATTTGTGTCATTAATTCCCTAAAGTCGGATTCGGAAAATTCTTTGGAGGTATACCGATTTTTATTATTATGCATTTGTTGGATAACGATTATTCGCTCATCAATTTCATCAGCCTTCGGAATTATCTGGGATATGGAACTGACATCCGCAACAAGCTTTTGTTTTTCCAGTTTTTCAGTTAAAACCCTGGCTTCTTCGATGCTTTCGGCGATATACATAGAGGTAAATGGATTTATATCAAATTTCTTCATTACCTGTTTATACTGAATAATTGAGGGCATATCCTGAGGTTCCAATGCCATGAGATCATACTCATAGGTATTCAGGAATAATGCCGCATATAAGAGACCGGCAGTAATAATTAATCCTGCTATTAAGGTGATCCATTTATATTTAAATGTTAATTTTCCCAGTCCGGAAAGAAATTCAAAATTTATTTTTGGTATTCTGGATGAAGTAAAATCTTTTTTCTTTCCCCACCAGAAAAGCATGGAGGGCAGAATAAACATCATGGAAACAAGGCACATTATGATTCCGATACCCATGACAACTCCGAATTGAGCAAAGGCTTTTGAGCCAGTTCCTGCGAGGACAAAAAAACCGATGGCTGTTGTGCTTGCAGCCAAGGTTATTCCCATCCCGGCTTTTACAAAGGTATTTTTTAGTGCCGATTTCGGATCGTAGCCGTCTGCCCGGTATGTGTTAAAGTTTGTTACTACCTGAATACCATAATCAACTCCAAGCCCGATAAGGAGTACCGACATAACACTGGTAAGCATGTTGATTTCACCGATGGTTACTCCCAAAATACCAAAACTGAATATAATTCCGAAAATGAGAGAAACGATGACAAAGATAACTGAACGAATTTGTTTAAAGGAAAATATAAAAAGAAGGAGGATAATGACTAATGCAACGATCGAGGGGGCTGTCATATCAAACCCCATGGCATCTTGTTCATCACTTTGTACAGAGATGTCTCCGGTATAACCGACCTTAAGATCCGGGAATTTACTTTGTACATCTTTCCGGATTATTTTAATTTCTTTCATCATTTCAACTATTTTTTCAATCTCTATCGCATTAAAATTAGGTGAAATTGTAAATAAAAGCATGGTATTATCGTAATTAAATCCGTATTCATCTCCGTAGAGAAAGGTTTCTGCAAGTGCCTTCCCTTGTTTTTGAAGACTATCCGTAGTAAGACCTGGTTTTTCCAGAAATTTCTTTAATTGAGTAAAAAAAGCTTCCATTTGGTTGAGCATGGCAACCGCTTCATTTTCCTGTTTTGTGGTATTGATTTCTTCTTCTGCTTCTTCTCCGGTATAGGTTTCTTCGAATGAATCATTTAAGGCTGTGAGAAATGGGACAAGATTAACTGCATCTAATAACTGACTCGTCTTTTTGAGATCGTCTGCCGGAGAGAGGAGTAAACCCCAATCTTTAATATATTCTCTGTCTGTTTTGAGAGTGATTGAGCGTATTTTACTCATGATATCCTTATTATTTCTTACTGATTGAGCAAAGACCTCTGCACATTCAGCCATTCGTACCTTATCCGTTCCCTCAATCGTAATCATTACCATCGATCCACCGGCGAAAAGTTCATTAAGTTCTTTATACATCTCTATCTTGGGATTATTTTCCGGCAGCATATCTTCGAGTTTGGTTTTGTATTCAATAGTTCCGGCACTCATAATACTTAAAATAACGAGGGCAAGCCCTATAAAAGGAATAATTTTATGGAATCTGGCAATAAAATTGGCCAGTGCTCCCATAATCATTTCTTCAAATTTCATATCAACCTCCTCACTTCTTAAAATGATAATTTATATTTTTATTGTACTAAAGTACTAGTACAATAAAAATATAGTACAATAATACAATTTTGTCAAATTAATTTTTTATTAATAATTAAAAAAAATATTGTAAAAGTGAATGCAGCATTCACTTTTACGGCTTTATTAATAGAGAGTCACAATTCAAAAATTAATAATACAGAAGGAGCCTCGAATGGAAAGAATTATTCCAAAATTTCATGATTTTCATTTTATATTAGATAAAAAAATGGAGGAAGAACTGAAACACCTTAAAATGTATACATTGAAACGGAACTTATCCGGCGTAATCGTCAAAATACTCTCTATTATTGCTCCGGGATTGGAAAAAGAACATTTTATAGGAAAACAGAGATGGAGTAAATATAAATATGTCAATGATGATATAGGAATAAAAAGAAAGAGTACTCATGTGTATCTTCCTTTTGCTTTATATAAACGACTTAAACTGATACATCAGGATTTGAATTTTTATAGTATTGCCCAATTGTTACGGTTTTTTTTGGGGTTGTTTTTGGATTTGGTG
>JAFGRV010000507.1 GCA_016934975.1 Spirochaetales bacterium
ATACACCTTAATAAAACTACAATAGGAATTCAACGAAGTTGAAATACACCTTAATAAAACTACAATAGGAATTCAACGAAGTTGAAAAACACCCTTCTGTAAATGTAACAATGTAAACCCGGATTAATCAACAGGAACTCATTAATAATTATAAAAATAAGAGAGAGAAAGAATTGTAAGGTAAAACAGTTATCCCGGATCAAATAATCTTTCTATTTTATAATAGAAAAGGCGAAAAATCATTTTAATTCCGGCAAGGACAACCCCTTTCAGGGTTCCGCTCACTTTAGACTTCCCTGCTTGCCGCGCTCTGTAGGGGAGGTCAACTTCAATAATTTTTAGTCGATGTTTTAGTCCCCGTATCTGCATCTCCATGGTCCATCCGTAATTTTTATCCTTCATCCCGAGAGTAATAAGTTTATCCAATCGTATTGCCCTGAAGGGCCCGAGATCCTGATAACGGAAATTCCATAGAAGTCTCATACACCCGATAATAAGTTTTGTTCCCCATTTTTGAGGCAAGGTAAAAGAACCTTTTCCCGCGGCTTTATGATGCCTGTTGGCGAGAACAAGATCAAATTTTTTTTCCACAATGGGATCCAGGAGAAGATACATTTTTTCAGGATATTCACAATAATCGGCGTCCAAAAATACCACAATATCTTCATTGCTTAAGGACATCATCCCTTTTAAACAGGCATTACCGTAGCCGGTCCGTTCTTCTCTGCAAGGAATAATGCGATGATCCCGATGAGCCTGGTTTGTGATAACCGTGAAGGTGCTGTCGGTCGATCCATTATCGATTATAATGATGGTATCCACATAGTCAGGAATATCCCGAATCACTAACGGAAGAGACTTTTCTTCATTGAGTGCCGGGATTATGACTCCAATTTTCTTGTTTTTGTACATAATGTCCTTTTATAAATTCATATCCTAGTACTATATAAAACGGAATATATTCAATAGCCCGGGTGATCCACAAATCTTCCCACACTCCCGTACTTTTATAGGTAACTATCACAATATATGAAATCTGGATAACAAAAAAAAGAAGGATATCCGCACGTGTGAGTTCCAATACCAGAAATGGAAGAAGAACAAGAAGATACCATGGATAAAAAGCACCATTATTAAGGAGTAAAGCGAGGAGGGCGAGTCTTACTTTATGTTCAATCCTCATTCGCTTGTAAAAGGATAACAAGCCAAGAATAATCAAATAAAGACATGCTTTAATCATAAACGCAACATTTGGTGCTAACTGAGAGATTACCGGATGAATGATACTGTTGAACTCCCAATAATTACCATAGAAGAAAAGTTGATCAAATACCCCGGATCCTGCGGTGGCAAGGTAGGGTGCGTAAAAAAGCGCAATAACCATAAAAAAAAGAAAAATACTAAAGAAGATAGTTAAAGGCTTTTCTTTTATTCCGCTTCCTTTCGGATGTATGAGAGTAATCACATAAATAACGAATACGCCAAAGGTTATATATTTTATTAATACGGATAATCCGAGAAAAATAAAAGAAAGAGGATATTTTTGCTTTTTAAAAAAATAAATGGAACATACTAAGAACAGAACGCCAATAATATCAATATGCATACTCAGATAGACTTCTACTAAAAGCAGGGGAGAGAGGACATAGAGCAAAACATGCTGCTTTTTTTTACATATTTTATAGAGGACGAAACCACAGATTATGTCACAAATCAGGTACAGTACCTTGAGGTAAAAAAAGAAATTACCTCCTAAAGAGTAGATCAGAAAAAAGAATAGCTGACTTAATGGGGGATAGATGGTTTTGTATTCTTTGTGGTTAACTTTTTCGTAAAATGCATCTTTTATCCCGGCTTTAAAGTAATCACTTATCGGGGCATAAAGATAGGGATTAATCCCCTGACTTTGTACTTTTCCATCCCAATAATACCGGTAGACATCATCGGAGAGGATGTCCGTTTCTATGGTAAAATAAAAAAGACGGATAACTATGCCGGCTGCAATGAGGCAGATAACATAGTTCCGGGAAAGGGTCTTCGTGTATTTTTTTTGTATAAGGCAAAGGATGGCATAAAACAGTGATAAAACTATTAATGTTATCACAGCGAATAAAACCGCCTGGATCTTCAGAAGAAGACCAAGAAGGAAGAATAAACCAGAAAAAATGAGAATACCAAGGATAATACCGATTTTACTGAAAATACTCATGCGTTTTTTAAATGACTCAAATTTTGAATAATTCCGAGAAAAAAAACAGTTCCGAAGGCAAGGCAATAAATCAGGAGAAAGGGGATGATGAAATATTTATGTTCTCTTATTGCAAGGAATATTCCAAATCCGGAATAAAGGCAGAAGAAAAGTTCAAATAATGTATATAAAGGAAACTTGTTTTTAGGAATATAGTTATTTTTTTCCCATTTTTTTGATTTTTCTTTTGTTCCGGTTTTAGGAGTTCTGATAAATCCGGACTTTTTCCCAAGGAGCGCCTGAAAGATAGCGATTGAGTTATTCACCCCGAGGCCGGTCCCGAATAAAAGTGAGTAGGGTATCCAGGTCAGCCGCTTTATCCAATTGTCTTTTATGACAATAATAGTATTTATAAAAAGAATGAAAGGAATAAAGGCTGCGAAAGAAATAACCGCCGCACTTCCCCCGAAGAAAGCTTCAAAAGTTTCTGATAATTGCCTGAACATAAGAAGTGGAATAATAAGTAAAATATTCAGAAGCAAAAAGGGATGAACCGAATAATAGGTGAGGTGGATGAAGGCCTCGATTTTTTTAAAGAGAGGGACGGAGGCGGCGAAAATCCCTGCTCCTAATTTCTTTATCGTTTGTATGGAACCCTTTGCCCACCGGAATTGCTGTGATTTGTATGAATGAAGATAGACCGGGAGCTCCGCCCTGGTGACGATATTATCTATATATTTAAATTCCCAATGTTTTAAGGCAGCCCGGAAACTGAGGTCACAATCTTCGGTGAGGGTATCATCTTCCCAATTTCCCGCATCCAGGATGCAGGTTTTCCGCCAGATCCCTGATGTTCCGTTGAAATTAAAGAAAAGATTATGAGCAGACCTGGCGGATTGTTCAACAATAAAGTGACTGTCAATAATGATCGATTGAGCCTTGGTGAGAGGAGAAAAAGAGGGATTAAGATGTCCCCACCGTGTCTGGACCATTCCAAGGCGCTGATTTTCCATAAAAAGGGGAAGTACTTTTAAAAGCATATCTGACTCGGGAATAAAATCAGCATCAAAAATCGCGATAAATTCTCCCCGGGCGCTCATCAGCCCTCCCCGAAGGGCCCCCCCCTTAAAACCCGTTCTCATGGTACGGTGAATAAGGCTGATGTTGTATCCCTGCCGTCTATATGAGGCCACGAGTTCCCCGGAAAGAAGGAGGGTCTCATCTGTCGAATCATCGAGTACCTGTATTTCCATCCGCTCCTTCGGATAATCAAGAGCCGCGGTCCCGGAAATAATTCTTTCTACTACATATTGTTCATTGAACAAAGGTAATTGGATTGTGACAAAAGGATAATTATTAAGTTTTTTATCGGTAACGATGAGAGATTCCCTGTTTTTCTTTGAAAGAATTATAAGAAAAATAAGATTAAGAGAATAGACGAAGAGAACGAGGGTATCAAGAATAAAAATGAGAACAATAAACCATATCATGATGAAAGAACCACTCATATCCCTCCAATGCTTTCATTCCGGTTTTATTATCACAAGAAAACCACCGCTGTTCACGGAACGGACTTTAGAGGTGGTCATTTAGTCACGGAATATAATTACTCCTCGCCGGTGAACTTTCTCTGTCGATAATTTTTTACTATTGTTTTTTACGGTTGTCAAGACGCAATACACCCCGGGGACATACATGTGCGCAGATGCCGCAGCCGACGCAACTTGCCCGGGTAAAGGATCGATTCTCCTGGGCATATAACCGGACATCAATTCCCTGTTCGCAATAGGTAGAACAATTGCCGCAGGAAATGCACATATCAGGTTTTACCGAGATTTGGAATCTCCCTTGTTTTTGAATAAGTCCAAGTAATGCAGCCATGGGACAAAAAAACCTGCACCAGACTCGTGACCCCAGGGTCGGATAGAATCCGACACCCACAATTCCCGCCAGAATCGTACTTACATTAAATTCATAGATATCTTTTACTCTATCGGAGATCACTCCGAGAAGGGGAAAGGCGAGGGGGTCTTCGCCATTCACTCCATGGTTGATGAGAATGATGAGGGTTGTGACGACGGCGAATATAAGAACCGAATGGATTGATATTTTTTCGAATTTCCAGGCTGATGCGGATTTGTCCGAAAGATGCCGCCACTGATCGCCGAAGGTTTCCGCGAGGCCCCCGCAGCCGCAGATCCAGGAACAATAAAAACGCTTTCCTGTAAAAAGAGCGAGAAAAGGAACGAGGATTAATGAGACGGCAAAACTATAAATAATAAATGGGAAAGGAAACTCTAAAATGACCGAAGGATAGAAATATTCGATTTTCAAAGGCCATAGATAACTGAAATAATATTCTTTATTTATAAGTACTTTGAGAACCAGGGGGAGAATAAAGGCGAGAATGAGCTGCACAATCATGAGACTGATGGTCCGTATCACCTGGTATTGGTCATTTCTTTTTCTGATTATGAACCGGATACCGAATATGAGGATAAACAGTGTGTAAAGAAGTCCGTATAATACCCATTTATCCGGTAAAAATAAGAGGTGGGCGATAAACGTAAATGCATCTGTCCAGAAGAGCAAAAAATAAAATAGTAAAATGATGAGAGCTATAAGATAATTTCCCGGTTTTAATTTTCGTTTTACAAATGCCCACATTCCGATGGAAATGAGACAATAATTGAGGATAAGCCCGATGGGGATGACGATTCCCCGGTCCGGAAAGAGTGGAATTTGCGAGTAATAAAGCCCGAAGAGAGATGGAATAAAATAGAGGGGGATAATTATGTAACGAATTATTTTCTTTATGTTTTCCATCCACTTTTCCTTATTTATTCTTATCCGATCCGGTTTGCATGGAATTCCGGATCAAATTGGGCTTCTTTGTAATGATGGAGAAAATAGTCAAGCTCCTTTTGTTCCCGGATAAAATGAAGCAGTTTTGAATGGTCCCATCTTGAGCCGATGATACTGAAACCCATGATCCGGTTTTCCTCCAGAATAATTCTGATTGAATGATTCTTATCCTGGTAGAGATATTCCGATTCATTTCCTCTTAATTTTCCGAATCGCCCCACCACTGTATATTCTTTATCAAAAAATTTCGCCGAATTATACCATTCCCCGGGAACATAGGGGATATTTTCACCGCTCATATTCTTCCCCGCGACCTTTCCCATGTCCCTGGCACTATACCAGATTGTCCGGATGTAATTTCCCGAAGGTGATTGAATTTCCACACAGTCGCCGGCTGCGTAAATATCCTGTACACTCGTTTTCAGGTTCCAATCGGTGAGAATACCGTTGTTACAAGCTATACTTGCTTCTTTTGCCAGAGTCGTCTCTGGGCGTACTCCTGTTGCGATCCCGAGGATATCACACGGTAATGTTTTATTACTTTTTGTTCGAATACCTTTCACGGAACCATTTTCCCCGATGATTTCAGAGAGCTCTTCTCCGGTGACGAGACTAATCCCATGGGTTTGCATGTGTTCCTGAACATAGAGCCCTTCTTCATATGAAAGGGCTTTTTGCCAGTAACTCGTATCACGAATGACAAAGGTAACATCCAGACCACAATGGTTAAATACCTCACACATCTCGATCCCGATCAGGCCCCCCCCTACAACAATCGCTTTTCGAGCTGTTTTTATCAGCCTCTTTATTTCTTCCAGATCCTGAAAGGAAATAAAACCGACAACTCCTTTAAGATCTATTCCCGGTAGCGACGGGGCCGCGACAATTGCCCCTGTTGCCAGCAAAAGGGAATCGAAGGGAATCTCCGGGTGATTGTTCACGATGACACTTTTTTTCTCTGTATTGATCTCTTCCACTTTCCCATATACAAGATCAATATTTTTTTGGGAATAGTAGTTGCGCTCATAGGGTTCGGTATCCTCACATTCCATCATTCCCATGGCGATGTACATGAGAGCGGTCCGGGAATAGTAAAATTCCGTTTCGGCTGAAATCACCGTAATCTGTGGCTGTTTTAATTTTTCTCTTATAGTGAGGGCCGCATTAATCCCGGCAACGCCATTCCCTATGATGACATAATGCTTGCTTCTCTTTTCTTTCATACAGTAGCACCCTTTGAGATTCTTACAAATACTCCGCTATTACTGTCGGATTTTTGCAATTGTATCATTCTATAACTTATTAAATTACTAGTAAATACTCATTGTTACAAGAAAAATTTATTATTTTTCTTGAAATATATGTTTTGCTTTATACCATAGTCTGATATAAAACTATAAATGGATGGATCCCGTGATAAACGATTGATTGTTTTTATAAAAGCACCTGTTATCGGGAAGGCAAAAACACGACTTGCCTCTTCTCTCGGTCATTCTCCGGCTATAGCACTGTACAAAGCAATGATAACCGATCTTATCCGGAATATCCAACACAATCAGTATACTATAATGTATTATCTGGATGATATCCGGTATGGTGAAGCATTAACAAAACTCGGGATAGATAAAAAGAACATCCGTGTGCAGACCGGAATTGACTTAGGTGAAAAAATGAGTAATGCAATGGATGAGAGCTTTCGTGAAAAAGCCTGTTCTGTTCTCCTTATCGGTTCGGATATACCCTATCTGGATTCATCTCTTATGATTCATTATTTTACTCATCTACGGAAGTTCGATATGGCCATCGGACCTGCATATGATGGAGGTTATTATTGTATCGGATTCAGGAATACCACATTTCACTCAGCTGTTTTTAAGGAAATTACCTGGAGTACCCCCGATGTGTTTAAAACTACCTTGGCAAAAGCAAAGAAATCTCACATCCAGGTTTATGAGGGGCCGTATTGCAGAGATATTGATACAATCGAAGATCTTCAGCTGGTCGTGGAGGATAATACGCTGCAACCGAAAATACCGGATTTGTTACAAGAAATGGAGAAGTATCGTAAAATTGATTGACATCATCTTTTGTACCTCTTATTCTCTCTTTGTTATGAAAAATAACAAGTGTGAAAGTGTGAAAAAGAGTATTAAGAAAAATAAATGGCTCATCAATATCGATCGTGTGGAATTTCTCGCTGCAGGTGAATATAATGAAAATTATATTGTTTTTTCCGGGACCTCGAAATATGTATTTCGAATTAATCACGGCTCTCAACTCGCCCTTAAAAATCAGATCGAATATGAATTTAATGTATTAAAGGCTATACAATCTTCCGGCGTCACACCGGTACCATATTTTTATTTGGCAGAGGATGATGTGTTTAATACGGGGATTCTCCTTATGGAATATTGTGAAGGAACAGAGTTTCAATATCCTTATCATAAAAACATGGCAGCACACATTTTCGCCCGGATACATGCACTTCCCATCTCCGAAACCTTGATACGCCAGGAAAATCCGATTATGGATATTGCCCGGGAGAGTTATTCCCTTCTTATGCGATATAAAGACCATCCCCTTGTGGAAAAAAGAAATCGGCTCATGGATTATTACCATGAGATATCCGGATTGGGAAATCGTTATTCGGGAATTTTTGAAAATGAATCATTGTGTATCGTGAATACGGAAGTAAACTCGGGAAATTTTATTGTATCGACAGACCGGACCTGCCTGGTAGATTGGGAAAAAGCGGTCATATCCTCCAGATACCAGGATCTCGGTCATTTTCTTGTCCCCACCACAACACTCTGGAAGAGTGATTATATGTATTCGGATATGGAAAAAAAAGAGTTTCTTGAATATTATAAAGAATGCAGTTCCCTTGATATAAGTCTTGACGAACTTGTTGAAAAAACACGCATTATGGAAAAGGTGATTCTTCTCCGTGCATTAAGCTGGTGCTTCATGGCCTATTATGAATATACCGTATTACAGAGAAGTTTAAAAAATGAGGATACGTTTCATAAAATAAAATCGTATTTAGAGGATATCGATTGGTTTTTACAATAAATCATATTACAAAAGTATACGAAAAAACAACGGCACTTTCCCGCATATGTTTCTCTGTTGACAACGGAGACATTGTTTCGATCATCGGACCCAGCGGTTCCGGAAAAACAACCCTCCTGAAAATTATAGCGGGGATAGAAAATCCCACTGACGGTACGATTGATTTTGAAACACCTCCCTCCAGGGAGAATCCCATCATCCTGGTCTTTCAGGACTATGTGTTGTTTCCCCATCTTTCCGTGTTTGATAATATCGCCTTCGGGCTCACAACACGAAAGGTTCATAAAAAACGTATTAAGGAAAAAGTAGACTCATTTTTGGATTATTTCGACATACAGGATAAAGCGGATTCTTTTCCTGCTCATTTATCCGGCGGACAAAAGCAGCGTGTTGCCATTGCCCGGGCCATGATCGTTAATCCTTCTATCCTTCTTCTTGACGAGCCTTTTGCCAACCTGGATAAAAATCTGAAACTTGAAACTGCCGCCTTTATCCGGAAAACTCAGAAGGAATTCGGGATCACCACAATAAGCGTGACCCATGATCTTGAAGAAGCCTTTACCATGTCAGACAAAATCGGTATTCTACTTCAGGGGAAACTCGCTCAATTCGGGTATGCAAAGGAGCTTTATTTTAATCCCGTCTCCTATGATATTGCCCGGTTTTTAGGCCCGGTAAATAATATACCTTCCGAACTTTTCCCATATCTCGGAATAAATCCTGACAAAACCGTAACATCCGTATATGCGCGGGCCGAAGCGTTTGAGATGAAAAAAGATGACGAAGGCAAAGGCATTATCACAAATATCAGTTTTACGGGAATTATGATTCTCTATACCGTCCGGATTTCAGATCATGATTTGCAGATTTACAGCTTGAATAATTCGGTGACCCGGGGAGAGACTGTTTCTGTCAGGCTTCTGCACTATTTCAATCATTCAGAGGAGACATCATTATGAGACGCATAACACTTTACCTATTCCTGATTTTCATTGTATTGTTTTCATGCACGGAAAAAAAGGAAGAAAATTGGCTCGAAAAAGATTTTGACGAGATTGAAAGTTCCGCCAGGGGAAGTACTGTCACCTTTTATATGTGGGGTGGTTCCACGATCATTAATACCTGGATCGATTCATATGTCGCTCCGTTAGTGAAAAAGAAATATGACATCACTTTGAATCGTATTCCCATGGATGCGAGTGTTTTTATAAGTAAACTCACGGATCAAAAAAATGCCCACAAAACAATCGGTTCCATGGACCTTCTCTGGATTAATGGTGAAAATTTCAGGAATGCCTTCGAGATGAAGCTTTTATTCGGACCTTTTACTCATAAACTTCCCAATTTTAATAATTATATTGATCCTGCAACGGTGGAGTATGATTTCGGATTCCCTGTCATGGGATATGAAGCCCCATACGGCAAGGCGCAATTTGTTTTTGAATATGACAGCGCGAAACTTCCTCTCCCCCCGGATACCTTTGAATCCCTTCTTTCCTGGGTAAAAGAACATCCCGGTCGTTTTACCTATCCCCAACCCCCTGATTTTACCGGATCGGCTTTTGTCCGGCAGGTATATTATTCGGTAACAGGGGGACATGAACAATATATGGATGGATATGATGAAAAGCTTTTTTCAGAGACAGCACCCTTGCTCTGGAGATATCTCAATCAGATGAAGCCTTATCTCTGGCAGAAGGGAAAAACCTATCCGAAGGATATCGCCGCCCTGGATACTCTTTTTGAGCGGGGAGAGGTGGATTTGAATATGAGTTATCATCAGTCTCATGCCCAGAACAAAATCGCACATGAACAATATCCCGATACAGTCCGGACCTTTGTCATGAAAGACGGCTCCATATCAAATATCCATTTTACCGCTATTCCGTATAATGCGCCTAACAAGGCGGGGGGGCTTGTCGTCATTAATCAACTTCTGTCACCGGAGGTGCAATATAATAAAAACACTCCCGGGGCATGGGGGGATTTTACGATTTTGGATATGAACCGTCTTGATCCCGGGGAGAGGGCTTTATTTAAAAATCTTGACCTTGGTGCTGCAACATTACCCATCGACGAACTATCGAAGTATGCGGTTCCTGAGATTCCGAGTTCTTATCTGGAAAAACTTGAAAAAGGATGGGAAGATAATATATTAAAGAAATGAGAGGAAAATATCAAAAGGGACTGATTCTTATTGTAACATTATCTCCTCTTCTGATTCCTTTCATTCTCTTTTTTTCCGCAGGTATCGGATTCGCATTCATTCAGGCCTTCGGTTTGATAGGGACAACGAGGGTCCGCGGCGGATTGTTCGGCGAATTTACCCGCCTGTTCACCGATCCTTGGTTTGCAAAATCATTTTTTTATTCGTTGTATGTGGCATTTTTTTCATCCGTCTTTTCGGTTATTATCGGGACCTTCATAGCCTATAACATATGGAAGCTTCCTCATAGATTAAAGGTTTTTTCTCAAAGCTATACGGTTCCTCTTATTCTTCCTCATATCAGTATTGCATTTATTATCCTTATTCTGGCAGGGAGAACAGGATTTTTTTCTTCTCTCCTTTATAATTTGGGAATTATCCGGGATCAGATCGAGTTTCCTTCACTTCTATTCGGGGGAAATGGCATCGGCATCATTATTGCGTATATCTATAAAGAAACACCCTTTGTTGTTCTTATGCTCCTCGCCCTCTTTAAAAAGATTAACCTCCGGATGGTTGATACGGCTCGCATGCTTGGCGCCGGAAAAACTGCTATTTTTTTTCGAATTATACTCCCATTTCTCCTTCCTGCAATAAATAGTACCTTTGTTATCTTGTTTTTGTACGGCTTCGGAGCATTTGATATCCCTTTTATCTTAAGCGAAAGTAATCCCGAGATGCTGAGTATTTCTGTCTTTAACCTGTATTTCCGGAGAGATATATCAAACAGACCCTATGCCATGGCGATGCTGATAGTTATGTTTCTATTCGCCTGTTTTTTTATTTTACTCTATACTCGAATTCACTCGCTGGTAAATAAAAAGGAGAAGACCTGATGATCCGGTCATATTTATTCCTGGCATTCATAACTCTTCTTTTTATTCTCCCTCTTTTTATAATCGGGATTTATAGTATCTCCGGTCTCTGGCACTACCCGGAAATAATTCCCCACACTTTTAATATACGGGCATTTCTTTATATCCAACAGCAGGCACCTTTGATACTTGGGTCCCTTCTTTCGTCTCTCTTTTATTCTTTATGTACTGTTCTTCTCACCTTTTTTATCACAGTGCTCCCTGCCTATGCTTTTGCCCGGAATCATTTCAGGTTTAAATCAATCCTTGAAAATCTTTTACTCGCCCCGGCTTTATTACCTCCTATTACTTTTTCCATGGGAATTCACATTTTTTTTATTTTTCTCGGGATTGCAGATACCATGATCGGGGTTATTCTTATTCTTTCTTTCTATAGCTATCCCTATATGTTCAGATCTCTTATTTCCGGTTTCAGGGCTTACGGCCGGGAGTATGAAATCTGTGCTGCTAACCTGGGAGCAGGAACGTGGGAACGGATTTTCAGGATTGATTTTCCACTTATTCTTCCTGCTTTTACAGCGGGAGGAATGATTGTTTTTCTCGTTGCATTCTCTGAATATTTCCTTGTTTTTCTTATCGGGGGTGGAGGCGTCCCTTCGTTTTCTGGCTATCTTTTCCCTTTTCTGAACTCTTCCGATCGTCCCGTTGCATCCCTGCTGACCCTGATTTTTTTTATAATTCCCATAGTTTTTTTTGTTCTTATCGAGGTGACGGTAAACAGGATGTATAAAAAGAGGGGACTTTTATCATGAAGAAAATAAAAATATCTCTTAAGAATGATTTTTACCGGCGATCAGGGAGGTCCGGGATAATGGCTCCCCGATAAAAATACCTTCGGGACCAAGGTAGTTTACTTTTTTCCCGTCGATAAGGATCTGTACATTAGAAACATTCGCAAATTCCGTTGCAGTGTAGACAATTTGATTCAGTTGGGCCTGCAAACCTTCATGCCCCATGGGATTGATCCGGAAGTTCTCGGTAAAATCGAGATATGCGGTGGAACCTTTGACATAGATATTCGTAAGCCGGGTATTTTCCGGTATCATACTGTAATATTCCATATTTATTTCGTAAGAAACAGGGCCTCGTAAAAGGGTTTCCAGGGTATCTTTTAAGGGTGAATCATTATAATAAACCGCCCTCTCAAAGCCTTTTAAAAGAATATCACCATTCTCATCCACTTTTACAAAATAGATGAGGGCTTTACGCAAGAATTCTTTTTTCTTTTCCGTTGTCTGGGCCGGTATTTCAGTTGGAAGGGGCTTTTGTTCGTCCACTTTTTTAGTCGTCGTATCCTCATCTGTCTCATTATTTTTGATGACAATATCCGGTTGAGAAGAAGGTGCCGGTTCTTCTTTGTCTTCACGAGGTCTATTCGTGGGATTGGGATTTACGGGATTTTCCTTTTTTTCAAGAAATTCGGAAATGATATCCTCGAAACCGGTTTTTTTAATTATTTCCCCTGCGGTTTTAAGGTTTGCAAGGACAATAACAATAACCAGGAGAATAAGGGCCAGCCAGAAGAGACATCCCAGTGAAGACTTTTTATTTGCCATTTCTATAATACCTCACATTACTATGATCGGCATATTTTCTCTTTTTTTTATAACCTGGAACACTATTTTTATGAGTATTCCTTCCTAAACAAGGCTATTTTTTTCATAATATTGTGCATGCCCCTCATGGAAGGGCCTAAATTATTTGACATATTCCGTAAAAGAGGATATTATGGTGATGCATGAATGAATATAAAGGCTTTGCTGCTTCACCGGGAATTAGTATCGGAAAATCATATCTATATATAGAAAAAGAGTATGCTACTCCAAAATATGATATTCCGGAAGAAGAAATAAAATCCGAACATGAACGATTTCTTAAAGCTGTGGTAAAAGCAACAGATGAAATAAAAGGACTCAAAAACCAGAAAAAGAAAAAAATCAGTAAAGAAGAGTGCAGGCTGATGGATTCGCATATTCTCATGCTTAATGATCCTGAGATCAAAAGTAAGATTGTTAAAAATTTGCATGAGAAGAAAAAAAACGTTGAATGGATTCTTTTCGAGGTTATTGAAGAAAACATAGAAAAACTGAACGCTTTAGAGGATCCCTATTTACGAGAACGTACCACGGATCTGGTGGATATATCCCAGCGGATTTTAAGACATTTATTACTAAAAAGACGTCAATCCCTGGCTGATCTCACGGAAGAAGTAATTGTTGTGGCAAATAGTCTCCTTCCGTCGGATATTCTTGTGATGAATAAAGAAATGGTCATCGGAATAGTGACGGATACAGGTTCAATTACTTCACATATTGCTATTTTAGCTAAATCCCTGAGGATCCCCGCTGTTGTGGGGTTGTCGAATATCTCCGAATTGATCCGTCAGGGTGATGAAATAATTGTAGACGGCAATAACGGAAAGGTGATAGTAAAACCGGGACAGTCACTCAAACGTCTTTTTATCAGCAATCTTAAAAAATGGAAAGCTCATGAAATAAAATTATTGGATTTAAATGAATTACCGGCAACCACTTTAGACGGGAGAACGGTAATGCTTGAGTCCAATATCGAATTACCCGAAGAGCTCGAATCTGTCATATCTCATGGCGCAGATGGTATAGGGCTTTACCGTTCTGAATTTTTATTTATAAAGCCGGAAATCTTTCCTTCGGAAGAACAGCAATATATCGCCTATAAAAATGTATTGGAATTTATGGGTGATAAAGGGGTTTGTATACGAACTCTGGATTATGGCGGTGAAAAAATTACCACTGCTTTTCATGAAAAGCATGAAGAAAATCCGATCCTCGGATGGCGTGCCGTCCGTTTTTATCTTTCTCATCCCGAAGTATTAAAAACTCAATTACGGGCTTTATTACGTGCTTCTATTCATGGAAATTTGAGAATAATGTTTCCCATGATTTCCGGTGTAGAAGAACTTGAAAAGATACTGGGAATGACGGAAGAAGTTAAAATCGATTTAAGAAAATCAAAGATTGATTTTAACGAAGACATTGAGATCGGTATAATGATTGAAGTCCCCTCTGCCGCACTCACATCGGATATCCTGGCAAACTATGTGGACTTTTTTTCCATCGGAACTAATGACCTTATTCAGTATACGATAGCAGTGGACAGAGGTAATGAAAGGGTGGCCTATCTTTATGAACCTTTTCATCCTGCTGTTTTACGGCTTATCCAAAAAGTAATAAACAGTGCAAAGGATTCAGGGATTAAAATAGAGATGTGCGGAGAAATGGCCGGGAATATCTATGCGACTATTATCCTCCTCGGTCTTGGTCTTGAATCTTTTAGTATGATTTCCTTCAGAATTCCGAAAATAAAAAAACTAATACGTTCAGTTTCTTATGAGGATACGGTAAAGCTGACAGAAGAAGTAATGAAACTTTCACATGCAAAACAAATCGAAACACGTATTAAACAGTGGATGGAGGAACATCTTGATTTCGACCCCGATCAAAAATAATTTACCCAGAATTGCAATCATAGGCAGGCCGAATGTCGGCAAATCCACTCTCTTTAACAGACTCCTCAAAAAAAGAAGGGCCATTACCGATCCTACCCCGGGAGTGACCCGTGATTCTCTGGAAATCGAGTGCACGATAGGAGACCGGCACTATCTTCTTGTTGATACAGGAGGATATACCACTGAAATTGATGATTATTCCGTCCTCGTATCTGCAAAAAGTCTTGAAAGTGCGAAAAAAGCAGACCTCATTTTATTAATGATTGATGTCCTTGAACTGACAAGCAGCGACCTGGAATTTATCGAAATCACCAGATCTTTTCAGGACAAAACAATTCTCGTTATAAACAAAGTGGACAATGAACAGCGGGAACAACTCGTCTGGAACCTTTATGAACTCGGATTCAGCCGTATAGTGCCGGTGTCCGCGCTTCATGGAAAGAACATCGATCAGCTTGAAGAAGAAATGCTCATATTCCTGAAGACTTTTACACCCCGGGATGAAGAGGAACCGGAAGAGCTCCTGCGGATTGCAATCCTCGGCAAACCGAATACCGGAAAATCAACCCTCACAAATTATTTGTTGGGAGAAGAAAAGTCACTGGTATCTAACATCCCGGGAACTACCCGTGATGTTATACAAGGGAAGTTTCTCTATAAAGGTGTACGATTTCAGGTCCTTGATACGGCAGGGATACGGCGTAAAAAGATGGTAAAGGACCCTGTTGAATATTATTCGGTGAACAGGGCGATCGGGAGTATAAAAGATGCGGATATTGTCTTTCTTCTGATTGATATAACAGAGGATATTTCGGAGCAGGATAAAAAGATCGCTGCACATGCGGAGAAGCAGGGACGGGGTATTATTTTTGTCCTGAATAAGTGGGATCTCCTGCCGGATATACCCAACAGATTAGCGGCGGTAAAAGATAAAATCCGGTTTTATTTTCCGGTGCTGGGATTTGTCCCCATATTTCCCATATCCGCAATTTCAGGGGAGGGTGTAAAAGAACTGTTGCAAGCTACATTTAAAGTCCGGAAACAACTGAACACCCGTATCGAGACAGGGAAATTAAATAAAATGGTGAAGACCTGGATGGAGTATTACCCCTATAAAGTGAAAGGGAGAGAAGTCAGAATCAAGTACGCGACACAGGCGAGTATCAACCCTGTAAAATTTATCATCTTCTTAAACCTTAAAAAAGGAATTCGAGAGGAATTCCATAATTATATTAGAAATAAGATAAAAAAAGATTTCAAAATGGATATGATCCCTGTGAAAGTCGATTTCCGTTAATATTAATTTTTAGTATATATGCACAAATTCAGTATCGGTGAAGTAAGCAAACTTCTCTCTGTGAAATCCCATGTCATACGCTATTGGGAGCAGGAGATCCCGTTTCTCTCTACCCAAAAGTCCTTAAGCGGAAGGCGGATCTTTACGGATCATGATATTCAAATCCTCTATAGATTGCGGCACCTCCTCTATGAAAAACGTTTCACTATTGAAGGGGCACGGAAGAAAATTTGGGATGAGATAAATTCTCCGAATATTGATATTAAATCAAGAATCGCCGGAATCAGGAGTGACCTCATCGCGGTACTTTCAAAAATCAGAAACTCCGCTCCCTCTGTGTCAGGGTAGATGCCTCCGTAAAAAGGTGTATCAATCCCGGCACAGAGAGAATAATGCCTGTTATACATCAACCTTTGAATGCCGAAACTTTAAGCATATGATGTCACGAAAGTATATTTTAAAATATTGCCTCGTTTTTGTATTCTCTTTTTGCAGCTTTTTGTATATCTACGGCCAGAATTACCTTTACTTTTCAAATAATTCACAACGGGTGGAAATTTATGAGAATTTTCAGGTCAGAAGCAAATATAAGGAAATAATTCTATCCAGTTTGTACCATGCAAGAAATGCAAAAGAAAGAATAGTTGAACAAGATGACTTTCCTTATCGTGTTCAATATACGCTCATTCAAAAAGACAATGCACTTTTCTTTCTTTTCTTAAATGAACAAGCAGGAGATTTTCCCATGTTCGGGCGGGGAAACACTTCTATAAAGAAAAGTGAGAAAAATGGTGATATTATTCAGATGACAATCCTTCTCCGGGATCATAATGATTGCTACATCAGGTTCACTCCTTATAATGACAGAACTTCGGCGGATCTTTTTCTCTTCGGAAGCCGTCTTTATCATAATGTTCCCATTGCATTACCTTTCACGACACTTATTTTTGAATCCTTTGGGACAATTGTCGATCTCACTAAAAATAGTATCGATTGGGATATTATTCTGTATAAAGGACTCGACAAAGAGAGTGAGAATGGCCTTGACGTTTTTAAAAAAATACGGGAATTTCTTCCCCGCCTCAAGACGGCAGAAGATGGCGCCCAATCGGGTAACGGCGACTATGTTTATATCCGGGATTTAAGCCCCCAGAAATCTCACCAAGGATTTAATTGCTCCGGATTCGCAAAATGGATAATCGACGGATTTTATTATCCTTTATCGCATACATATATTGATATTGATATACTCAAAACAAAAAATCCCGATATACGGGGCAACCGCTGGTCCGATTGGTATGAAGATGAACGGGATCCCTTTTTTGGACTCGATTGGACAAGAAATCTCGCTCTCGCCCTCTCCAATAAACAAAATAATACCGCAAACCAGGATCCCGAATCTTTTGATGTCCGGAATATTCCTTTTTTTGAATATGTTGAGGATGTAGGCTATCCGGTGAAAGATATCGAGGTCATTCTTTTTTTACTTGCATCCCGGGACCCCAATTCATTCTATCTCGCCTCGGTGAATAAAACAATCGGGAAAAATCCGGCCATGCAGCAACATTTTCATATTGCAGTTTTTTTTCCCTATTTTATGGATACGAACAGTTTTACGACAATTGTAATGGAAAAAAACAGAGAAACAAGGTTATCCTCATTTAAAGTGGATTACGAAAACACCTATATTCATCTTGTGAAGATTAAGATAAAAGGTAAATTTGATCCGCCTTTATTATAATTGAAAAAAGTTCGATTTTATAAAAAAAACATCGGATGGATATTTTATGGCCGGCAGTTGAGATAAGGGGCAGCGGACGGGGACGGATTTTTCGGAGGAGGGAGTGCAAATCGTATAGTGTGTGAAGTGGGTATAAGAATAATACGATTGCTTAAAAATATTATTGCTATTTCCGTGATTTGTCATTATTATAAAAAG
>JAFGRV010000508.1 GCA_016934975.1 Spirochaetales bacterium
ATACACCTCTATAAGACTACAACTGGTATTCAACGAAGTTGAAACACACCTCTATAAGACTACAACTGGTATTCAACGAAGTTGAAACACATACTACCAACGGAAATACTGACAATTCTATTAATTGTCAGTATACATTATCTCTTTGTTTAGTTCATTTTATAAAATTCTTTCAATATGGAGCATTTACTCTCAAAAAAAACCACCGCCGTTCTATAAACGGACTTTACAGGCGGTCTTTCACTTTCCCCTGATACTCAGTATCTCCTCTTCTGTCAGCCAGGTTTTTTCCGCAGTAATCTCAATAATTGAATCCCAAACAGCAAAAGGGTAATCTTCCTGATACACAAGACGTCCGAAATAAGTCGAACAATTCAACTGTCCGTCAATTTCCCGGATAAAACTGTCCCCTCGTAATCCTTGAAATTTCATACCTCTTAAAGCCAGGGCTACTGCTTCAGGATCAATAGTTTTCGCATTACAGACAGCTTGCCACCAGGCAAGGAATGAATCATAGCAGCAAATTGCATAGCCGACAGGATATGTATCATAGCTTTTATAAAAATTATCTACCATCTGTTTTGTTCGTGGAAATTTTTTCGCAAGATAGTTGAAAGGACCGCCACGGGCCAGACACCACATACCTTCGGGAACTATACGTCCCATCTCTCCGTTCATATCATAAGAAAACCATCCAAAAACTGCAATCTTTTCAAAAAGTCCGCGGGCTTGAGCCTGAATCATAAACAACCGGACATCTTCTCCCCAGGAACCTATTACCAGGGCATCTGGTTTTCCTTTCAGAATTTTATCGATAATTGTCTTAAAATCAGTTGTTCCCAGAGGATGCCATGCCTCTGTTGTCCACTTAAGTGTTTTACCAATCTTTACAAACTGCTGCTTAAAATCCCTTAATACATCGTGCCCCCAGGTATAATCAGGTCCGATCCATGCATAACGTTTCCAGGGCATTAATGTTGTAAAAATACTGAATCCTTTTGTCTCCATGGTCAAGGTTGGTTGAAATTGAAATATATATGGATGCCCATTTTCAATAATAAGAGATTGAGAATTGCCGATGGAAACCAGATAGGGAATTCGAAATTCTTTGCACGCAGCCGATGCTTTAAGCACAGCAGGACTGGAAGCACCACCAAATATCGCAACAACTTTCTCTTCCTTAATGAGTTGAACTACCAAATCGTAATGCTTTTGCGGTTCATTCCCACCGTCTCTTTTTATCAATTCAATACGTCTTCCTGAAAAACCGTCTTGTTCATTTAATTCGCTTACAGAAAGTTGAGCAGCAAGATACATATTCTCTGTATATGCCTTTGAAAAGCTTGAAAAATCACCTAAAAATCCAAGTTTTATCGGATCATTCTCCGAATATCCAAACAAACCTGTGTATATGAGTAAAATGATTATAATAAGATTAAATTTAATCATATTCACTTTTTCGTATCATTTATAGTATATCATAAAAATGTAATTAAATGTAATTCCCCTGACAAGTTTTTTATGACATAAATAGTGAGAAAAAAGATCATTATAATGATAAATTCCTTATTATGTTGATTTTAGAACCTGATTTTCCCTTCAAGATTAAAATATTTGACCTCACAGGCAGTTTCTGATATAATTTTAACTACAAGCTATTATATTATCTGTGAAATAAAAGTTTTCCGTGTCGTTTCTTGTTATTAAAAAAAAGGGAGCACTTTTCTGTTATCAGATAAGTGCAGTAAGCTAAACAGTTGAGAACAAAAAAATAAAGGAGTTAAAGGTTATGTTAAAAAAATACGTAAAAAAGGTAATAATATCACTGCTTCTATTTGCTATTTTCACTATCAATGCAGGAGCAAATACAAAATATGGAAGACTTACAGGGGTAAACTGGTTTGGTCTGGAAACCGGGAGTTTCACATTCCACGGTTTATGGAATAGAGATTACAGATCTGTCGTGCAGCAAATCGCGGATCTGGGATTCAATTGTATCCGTATTCCCTGGTGTAATGCAATGTTCGATAACGCGGCTGTGGGAAATCAAATAAATGAGTATGGAGTAGATGCTTATACCGGAGAGGTTGGTATGAATCTTGATCTGGAGGGATTATCACCTGTTGAAATCCTGGATAAAGTCATCGACGAAGCAGCAAAGTATGACATCAGCATCATCCTGGATAACCACTCCAGAACAAACGACGGATATTCCGCGGAAACCCTCTGGTATACGGCTGCATATTCCGAATCCAGATGGATAAATGACTGGGTAAAACTTGCCGGCCGTTATAAAAATAAAAGTAATGTTGTGGGCGCGGACTTGAACAATGAACCTCACGGAAATACCGGGAATGGGCAGAAACCACCCGCTACATGGGGTTACCAGGAGAGCGGATATGGTGATACGGACTGGAAAGCCGCCGCGGAACGCTGCGGCGCCGCTGTTTTAAATGCAAATCCCAACCTTCTCATTATTGTAGAAGGTGTAGAAGAATATAAAGGAACCGGGTATTGGTGGGGAGGAAACCTCATGGGTGTAAAAGATTCGCCTATTACATCAATCCCCGGCGGGGCTTTGGTTTATTCCGCACATGAATACGGAAGTTCCGTTTTTAACCAGACATGGTTTTCCGCGTCTAATTTTCCTTCCAATATGCCCGCGATCTGGGATAAATTTTTCTATTTTATCGAAAAAGAGAATATTGCTCCCCTCTTCTTCGGGGAATTCGGAATTACCGGAACAGCAGCAGCCAATTCATCATCGACAGATTACCGCTGGTTTAAAGCATTTATGGATTATGCAGGGAGTAATTGCTCATGGACATTCTGGAGTTTTAATCCCAATTCCGGTGACACAGGAGGTCTTCTGGAAGATGATTGGGTATCCGTTAATATGAATAAATACAACCTGTTAAAACCCTATTTAGCCAGCGGTTCCGTTCCAAACCCGACCCCTGTTCCAACAACTCCTCCGGCAGTCACAACAGCACCGACAACTCCTCCCACGGAGACCCCGGTCACAACCCAGGTTCCGGGGCAGACGGGTGACGTAAATAACAGCGATAGTATTGATATTGTCGATGCCTTATTAATAGCCCAATACTATGTCGGCCTAAATCCGCAAAACTTTGATCTGTCCGCCGCAGATACCAATTGTGACGGAAACATTGATATTGTAGATGCACTTTTGGTAGCTCAATATTATGTTGACCTGATAACAGCATTTTGCTAGGTGGAGTTTTTGAAAAAAACTCCAAGCCCAAAGGAGCGAAGCGACGTGGGCAGATAACAGTATTTTGCCAGGGATAATCAGAAGGGTTAGTCCTCTTTATACAGGCTTCGTGCAAGAATTACTATTATTTTAACTTTTCCACTAAGAGAAGCGGATAAGGAGGACAACCTTTTATTGTGACATGGGCACCGGGGATTGTGCAGCAATTACCGAAAGCTACTTTTATTCCCGGAGACTCTTTAATTTCCGCTTGTTCGCTTCCAATATAAATATCAGCATCATTTACGAACTCTTCCTTAAAAAACCGGAAAGAGAGTAATAATGCATTCATACAAGCGCTGCACGCATTATGATTATAAATCCTTATATTCTTTGGAATAATCATATCTGTTTTTACTTTCAAAAACCTGCGGATAACATTTTCACATTTCTCGCCGCAGACCTGGATGTTATTAACATCAACCTTATTAACTGTCATAAAGTAAGAGAGATGCTTCACCTCATGAAGATCATACCCCATAATTTTACTCGCAATATAATCTGTTTCCCCGATATTTCTCCCTGCGAGTAATAATCCAAGATAAAAAACATCTCCTCCCTTCGGGCCCATTCTCTCCATACAATTGATTCCGTCGATTAGGGTTAAATCAACAGGAATCGTATTCCCCAAATCAACAATCCCTTTATCGAGTCCCGCAGCATGGAAATGTTTTTTCTCATCCGGTGTCAGAAATCCTTTTAAATTCTTTAAGCCGAGGGTGACTCCTGTCGCGTAATGTACTTTCATAACGGGAATATTTATGATTTTTGTTACCTCGCGGACTTCTTTGGCTAGATGTATTGTATTGAAAATCAGGGGATTGGGTACTTTCATCTCAATTGATCCGGATTTATTGAGGTTAACCAGAGGAATATCATACTTTTTACAGATATCATAATAACCGGAATGCCGGAAATGTTTTTCTGTTATATGGTGATTCCCAAAAGTGGATTCAGCGATCATCAGTTTTTTTATATTATTATCAAAAAGATAGGTAATAAGGGCTTCAACAAGCCCGGGGTTGGTAATACAATCAAAATCATTGAGATTAGGTTTCAGGAGAACGGAGTCTTCACTGCCAATAAACGAACCAATACCCCCGATAAACTCAAGGGCTCGATGAAGGGCTTGTTTTAGATCTGGTTCTGTTTTGACAATACTTACTCTACCCAATTTTTATGAACAACTCCATTATAAAACACCGGGATTGTCCGGGAAGCTTCAGTGTTCTCCCTATCAAAACAACCCCGCTATTACAACCAACGACTCTGCTATAAGTTAATAAACAATTTCCAAGGTATAAATATCTCCGGGTTCTTCGGAGAATAAAATCGCATCAATATCTCCGATACCGGAATAATCAATCGAAACATCCGCTCCATTTGAAACATATCCAATTGTCCCATTATAGGCAACAGGATTGTTAAGATCAAGAATAAAAATCAGATCTGCTATTGAAGCTTCTTCTCTGTATTGATCCAGGAGATCAAAAAGTACTTGTGGTGTATCAATTGGATTTTCCCCATTAAGAGTCACCAAATCCCCTAATAATGCTGAATTTCCGGTTAAATTTATCCATTCAAAAAGAATAAATAACATTGAATCGGCTATATCCCAATCATCAATCCCGGAAAGAAGTATGTCTTTCTGCGGAAAATAGAGGTTGACAATGGCTTTATCCTGATCCACATCTCCAATCGCTTTAAACATATAGACATGTTCATCCACGTAGGTATCATCAAGGGAAATTCCCGACTCATCGAACTTATAATGATATGAAACACCGC
>JAFGRV010000509.1 GCA_016934975.1 Spirochaetales bacterium
GATATAGCCCCTTACTTTGGCTTTATATTCCGGTATCATATAGAGTTGATGAAAAAGCTTCGGAATAATCCAATCATAGAGGATTTTATTATATCGGGAAACAAGGGCCGTGATTTCCGAAAGCGGCTTTTGTGCTTTTTTCATCAGCCTTTTGACCCCTTTATATAAATTTTAGAATTTTCAAAGTCTCCTTTTCCCAAATCCGGAGAAATGACTCTCTGAGTTGTGATTATGTAAAGTGAGGTTATTCTTCACTATAAAGTGGAACTTATGACAATACAATGTGTTCCATTGACACGTCCGAAAAAGGTGTTATCTTCCGCTGTGAGATAATTCTTCTCGAGGTCTGCGGGAGAATAATGGGACATGAGGTTAAAACCGCGGCCGGGGTTAAATACATGGTGACGCCTTCCCATAAAAATATTGATACGACATGCGAATCTTCACAAAGATTCGCTGAAACCACATGCATTCATTTTCTTCCGGGCTTAAATGAAACAAAATTACCCGGCTTGTAAATATATAACATTAAAATACTTCTTCTCTTTTCACGCACTTGCCTTTTGGACAAAATAATAGTTATCTTTGTATATGGATTTTACCTGTTTACTATTTGTTACCCCAGTAAGTACTGCTTAGCAGCTTAATAATGGTGTTCCAAAAAGATAATAAAAAGTAAGAAATGTATAAGGAAAGCTATTTATACTCAACTGTTGAGAGTTTGTAATTTCCTGTCATTATGTCAGTTTTCTTAAATACGCTTTTCTATGAAAGGAAATGACAAACTTACTACAATTGGAAATACTGACAATTTTTAAAAATTGTCAGTATAATGTATGGCAGGAGGAAAGAATAATGAAAACCGATAAAGACTGGAGAGAAGAGTTATCCGACCAGGCATATTATGTTCTCCGGGATAAAGGGACGGAACCGCCATTTTCAGGTGATTTGTATAAGAATGATAAAGAGGGAACCTATTATTGTGCCGGTTGCGGAAATCCTCTTTTCAGCTCAAGTGCGAAGTTTGATTCAGGTACAGGCTGGCCGAGTTTTTATGAACCCATTGATGATTCCAGAGTTGATGGAAAAGCCGACAATAGCGAGGGAATGAGCAGGACGGAGATTGTCTGCTCCCGGTGCTGCGGACATTTAGGGCATGTATTTAACGACGGACCCGAGCCGACAGGGTTGCGATACTGCATAAATTCCGTATCTCTGGATTTTGTGGAAGAGTAGGGGGGATAAAGATAATCTCCGGATTATTCTTCTATTCTTTCTAAAGAAATCCGCTTCAGGGGTATATCAATAGTAAGGACCTTGACCCGGACAGGATCACCTACAGACACAATATCATAGGGATTACGGACAAATTGATTGCTTAATTTTGATATATGGACAAGTCCGTCCTGGTGAACCCCGATATCAACAAAGGCTCCAAAATTGGTGACATTTGTTACTGTTCCCGTAAGAATAAGTCCCTCACTCAAGTCTTCAAGACTATTGATCCGGGAAGAGAATTGAACGCTTGAGAATTCTTTCCGGGGGTCCAGTCCCGGTTTTTTAAGCTCTTTTATAATGTCTTTAAGGGTCGGAAGCCCGAAACTTTGAGTGACATAGGATTTAAGATCTATTTTAGATAAGACCTCTTTATTCCGGATAAGTTGTGCCACGGGAATATTGGTATCTTCAGCCATCTTTTCTACAAGAGTATAGGTTTCCGGATGAATCCCTGAATTATCAAGGGGATTTTCGCTTTCACGGATTCTTAAAAATCCTCCGCACAATTCAAAGGCCTTCGGACCGAGTTGCTCGACCTGTGATAGCTCCTTCCTGCTTTTAAAAAAACCGTTTTTACTCCGGTACGATACAATATTCTCCGCAATAGTATTATTTATCCCCGAAACATAAGAAAGAAGAGCAACAGAGGCGGTATTGAGTTCCACCCCCACATAATTAACGCAGGATTCCACAACATAATCCAGAGATTTTTTTAATTCTTTCTGGTTTACATCATGCTGATACTGACCCACGCCGATAGATTTGGGATCGATTTTTACCAATTCGGCAAGAGGATCCTGAAGCCGTCTCCCGATACTAATGGCGCCGCGTATCGTCACATCAAGATCCGGGAACTCTTTTATTGCTATTTTTGAGGCGGAATAAACCGAGGCCCCTGCTTCACTCACCGTAAGAGACTGTGCAGTGAGAGAATAATCTTTTATAGATTCTTTCACGATATCTTCGGTTTCCTTTGAAGCAGTCCCATTCCCGATGGCAATAAGTTCCACCTTATGTTTCTTTACAAGATCGGCAATAATTTTTATCGCCATATCACGTTTGTTTTTTCCTTCAAAAGGATAAATGGTCGAATACTCAAGCATGTCCCCGTTTTTATTCATGACGGCGATCTTGCAGCCTGTCCGAAAACCCGGGTCGACTCCCATGATTACTTTCGAACCCGCCGGGGGTGCGAGGAGAAGGTTTTTTAAATTTGTTGAAAAAACCCGGATCGCCTCCTTTTCACTATCCTCAAGTTTCAGATTAAATGCCTCCTTTTCGATAGACGGAAAAATAAGCCGCCGGAAACTATCCTGCACCGTAAGTTTAAGTTCCTCTAAAAAAGGGGCATCCTTATTTTTTATCACCATGCGTTCCATGAAATCGAGGATATGAGATTCATCCGCATCAATCTTCCAGGAAAGAATATTTTCAGCCGACCCCCGCCTTATTGCAAGAAGACGGTGTGAGGGGATTGATTTGAGGGGTTCGTTAAAATCGTAATATTGCAGATATTTTGTTTTTTTCTCCCTCCATTTGGGTTTTACTTTGGAAAAAAGCAACCCTTTTTTCTTTACCGTATCCCGGATCCACCCCCGCAGATATTCCTCATTAGAAATCCACTCTGCGATAATATCCAGGGCACCCTGGAGTGCGTCTGCTCCGGACATTACTTCTTTTTCGGGATTAATGTAGGTGTTCAGGATTTCCTCCCGTGGAGCAGTGAGGGGTTGTTGTTCATAAATGAGGGTTGCCAGGGGTTCGAGTCCTTTTTCCACGGCCACAGTTGCCCGTGTTCTTCTTTTTGGCTTATAAGGAAGATAAATATCCTCGAGTTTAATCTTATCGATGCATTCGGTAATCTTTTTTTTCAGATCTTTTGTGAGTTTACCCTGTTCTTCGATGGTTTTTAATATGGTATCCTTTCTTTTTTCAAGTTCGGAAAAATACTCATATTTATCGAAGATTGCGCGTATTTCGGTTTCATCAAGCCCTTCGGTTTTTTCCTTTCGATATCTGGCAATAAACGGAATTGTCGCCCCGTTTTCCAGGAGATCTACGGTGCCCTGGACAGA
>JAFGRV010000510.1 GCA_016934975.1 Spirochaetales bacterium
ATAGAATTATATGGACGAAATATATAAGGAACATGAGAATAGTGAAAATTATTATTTTTACTATCGTTTTAATAATCGTGAGTCAAAGGAGTATCTGCAATGTTTAAATTTAAAGGCTTAACTCAGAGGGCACAGCGAGTACTTACTCTTTTAGCACCAGGGGAAGCAAAAAGATATAATTCTGATCTCATTGAACCGGAACATATTGTCCTCGCTCTTTTAAAAGACGGAGAAGGTGTTGCCGTAAAAGCATTAAAGAAAATTAAGGTGAATATTGCTGATATGGTCTTTGATGTAGAAAAAAATATGCCCAAGAAAAGTATTTCCAGAAATAGAACGGGAGATCTCCTCCCCTCTAAACGCCTCAGACATGTTCTTGAGGATTCTTCCGAAGAAGCACATAACCTTGGACATGAATATATCGGGACTGAACATCTCCTCCTGGCAGCAGCGAAAGAAACCGGGAGTCTTACCTGCAATTATCTTAATACGCAAAGCGTGGCAATAAATGAATTACGTGAAGCAGTGTATCAGATAAATGGTCCCGGGAGTATGAGGACATATGGTGCCTATAAGAAAAAACCGCAGAATGTTGCAAGGAAAACAACCCCGACACTGAATGAATTTTCCCGTGATCTCACTGCCCTGGCCAGGGAAGACCGCCTGGATCCTGTCATCGGACGTTCCAAGGAGATACGCCGGGTAATCCAAATTCTCGCACGCCGGACAAAGAACAACCCCGTACTTATCGGTGAACCCGGGGTAGGAAAAACCGCCATCGTAGAAGGTCTTGCCCAGCAAATTATTGACGGGACTGCACCGGAAGTTCTTTTTGAGAAACGAGTGGTTGTATTGGATCTTGCATCTTTGGTTGCCGGTACAAAATACAGGGGTGAGTTTGAAGAAAGACTCAAACGGGTGATGCGTGAAATAATCGCCGCACATAACGTTATCCTTTTTATTGACGAACTCCATACAATTATCGGAGCAGGGGGAGCAGAAGGTGCGATTGATGCCTCAAATATGCTTAAACCGGCACTTTCCCGGGGCGAACTTCAGTGTATCGGGGCAACAACCCTTAATGAATACAAAAAGTATGTTGAGCGGGATGCAGCTTTAGAGAGAAGGTTTCAGCCGATTTATATAGAAGAACCAACTGTAGAGGAAGCCCTGGAAATACTTACCGGGATAAAAGGTAAATATGAGGAACACCACCGGGTGACGTATACATACGATGCTCTTGAAGCGGCAACCTCCCTGTCTCACCGGTATGTGACGGAACGTTTCTTACCGGATAAGGCAATAGACTTAATCGATGAAGCAGGTGCTCATAAAAGAATCAATAATAGTGTAAAGCCAAAGCAAATTTCCGACCTTGAGCAGGAGGTACAAAAGCTTGTGGCGGAAAAGACTCAGCTTGTGAATAATCAGAAATATGAACAAGCCGCGGCTTTAAGGGACACTGTAAAACATATGAAGGAAGACCTTGAGCAGCTCAAAAAAGAGTGGGAAAATAGTATAAAGAACGAAGAAAATATTGTGGATATAGAGGATATACAGCGGATTATTTCCGAGATAACAGGAATTCCCCTTATCAGGATAGCACAGAATGAATCCGAAAGACTGCTGCAGATCGAAGATGATCTTCATAAATCTGTTGTAGGTCAGAATGAAGCGATATCGGTTATAGCATCTGCAATCCGTCGATCGAGAACCGGTTTAAGCTCACCTAAAAGGCCCAGGGGTTCTTTTATTTTTCTCGGACCCACCGGTGTGGGAAAAACCTATCTTGCCAAAAGACTCGCAATGTTTCTCTTCGGAAATGAAGATGCCCTTATCCGGATAGATATGTCGGATTTTATGGAAAAACATAATGTGTCGCGCCTTGTGGGTGCTCCCCCGGGATATATCGGATATGAAGAAGGGGGTCTCCTTACCGAGAAAATACGACGGCGGCCATATAGCGTCATTCTTTTAGACGAAATTGAGAAAGCACACAGGGATGTCTTTAATCTCCTCCTTCAGGTATTGGAAGAAGGCCAGCTTCAGGATAACCTCGGACATGTAGTCTCCTTTAGAAATACGGTACTCATCATGACCTCCAATGTCGGGGCAAGAGAGATTAATAAAGATACCTTTTTAGGATTCCATGCAGAAGACGGGGTGATGCATTTTAATGAAATGAAATCCTCCGCGATGAATGAATTAAAGAAATTGTTTAATCCGGAGTTTCTGAACAGGGTTGATGAGATTGTCGTGTTTCATGCTCTTAAAAAGGCGCATATTTCCAATATACTCGATCTCCTTGTAGAAGAAATCGAAGAACGTCTTGATGTACAGGAAATGAAACTTGATTTAAAAATAAAAGCAAAAGAGTTTCTCATAGAAGAAGGGTTCGATGAAAAATATGGTGCCCGTCCGTTAAGGAGAACACTCCAGAAATTTATTGAGGATCCTCTTTCCATTGAAATGCTTAAAGGAAGATTCCAGATCGGTTCGACAATTGTTATTGACATGAAAGCCGGGAAAATTGTTTTCAAAGAGAAAAAGAAGGTCGCAAAGAAACTTGTCAAGAAAGATGATGTTGAGGAACTCGAAAAGATACCAAATTAAGATATCTCTTGTTTTAATTTTGGTAACGTCAAAGCACTACTCGATTTTAGAGGATTGAATAATTTTATCAATATTTATTTTTATTCCGGTTGAAGCCTTAAACATATATCCCATGGGTCCCGGATTGATAGTTCCTAAAAGCTCTCCATCTCCGAAGGTATAAAGACTGCTTTGAACATCAATGGTAAAATGAATTGCCGGAGAAAAATCAAGTTCGAGGCCTGAACCGATAATAATGGAATTGAGTCTATGATCTGTTTTTTCCGTACCCTGTATATACGACTTGCTGAGTAATTGATAAGCAAAGAGGATATTGAGTTTGTAGGGAACATTTTTTTGGAAAATGTTGGCTTTAAAGGAATATTCAGTAAAACTATCAACATAATCGTAGAATACATCGACGCCACTCTCCGTAAGGGTATGGAGCTGGGTAAATTTCCTTGTTAAAATATTTGCCGTACAAATCGCATTTGGTACAAAGAACCCGATACTTAAATCCGATCGCTCCTGTATATAATCCCGGTCAACAGAGAGCCGGGCATTCAGTGAATTACCCGCACTGAGTTCAAAAAAAATGAGTGCCGGTATTTCAATCCGTAAAATAGCGGAAATACCCGGTTTCATTAATGGATCCAACCCGGAATTCAGAAAACCGAAAACAGGGCCGATTCCGATGCTAAAGATGTCTTCCGTATAGATAACATAAGAACTGGAGATATTCCGTAAAATAGGGTCGGAGTAAAAACCCGTAGAAAAGGTAAGTTTATCATTAATTTTATGAATTCCGTAAAGAGATAATCCCCAATTATAGAAATCGGTTCCGGTAAACTCCGTATCAGTACGCTCTCTCTCCGGAGAAAAAGCGAGATTTCCTATCCGGAAATTCCCTCCGATCTCCAATGAATGTACCGGAAGACTCATGGAAAAGAGAAGAAGCAATAAAATACTAATTACATTTTTTTTCATCGTTAAAACTCCGCTTTTATCCCGATAAATCCTTCGAACATAGTGTCCAAATTCTCATACGGGAGAGGATCGTCAAACAGGGTTATGCCGTATTTAAGGTTCCACAAAACCCCTGGCGTAATAAAGCTGATAAAAGGAAATACCTTTATAACAAGCCCTTCTATGCTATTATCGGTAAAAGAGAAGCTGCCCTCGATACCTCCGCTTATAAAGTTTTGTGAAACAACGGCGAAACGAAGGTTCGTAAGAAATGAAACGTTTTCACACATGCAACCATGTGCCATATTCCATATCGGGGCTGCGGGAGCAACCTGCATACTTCTCTCTCTCTATAAAAATACTACAAAAATGAAAAAAATCATTCTGCGGATATTCGTTTAAAAATATATCTGGCGATTGCCGTTTTTGCGTTATTCTGTAACGGATGAAAGTGAATAACGATGAGTTTACCCCGTACCAGCTTAATTATACCGGATGCACTGATTTGTTTACAATCCAAAGTAAAAAGGAGCTGTGGAATTGATATACCTTCTTTTACATATGCCGCGGGAGGGGATTTTAAGAGGTCCAGGGCCATTCCTCCCATACTTATATCAAGTATTTTGCCGTAAATGAGGTGAGGGTAATATTTTATCAAAAAATGTACCCGTGCGATTTCATCCGGCTCGGGCCTTATCCGGATATGACTTCGTTTTTCAGCGCCAAAAAAATAGATTGAACTTAAGATTTTTTTTAATTGATGTAATGTTCTCGTTTCTTCAAAAGGTTTAAAGATCGAACCGAGAACACCAAGCTGAATTAATGTAGATTCTATTTTGTTTATCTTTTGTGCCGTATGAATAATAATTTTAATATCCTTATAAAGGTCATTTCCCCGGATATCCGCTATAAATTCCAGGCCTTCCGTCGATTTGTTATCAATGTCAATAATACCGCATTGTATGTCCGGATAATGCTGCAATGCATCCATAGCCTCTGCTCTGGAACAAACAGGTATTCCTTTTAGTCCGAATGTAACCAGGAGTAAAGCAAGAGCATTCCCGAGTTCTTTAGTCCGTTCCAAAACAATAATTTCCATAGGTTTTTCTCCGGTTTCCTCTCCTTCCGTACTCTATTTATCGTCATTTAGTACCCGGGGACATCAGCATTTTATAAAATAATAAAATAATAATCTCTCCGGGTCAAATGTATTTCATTAAGAAACACTTTAAATATCTTTACTATTTAATAAAAAAGAAATTTTCATTTTTGTTGCGATCATTAATACTTACATTTTTAATAAATATTTCTTTAACTATTGACTTTCATCGCTGAATTTATAAAAATTAAAATAATGAGTGATTATCTTGATCCGTCAAATGCAGAACTTTTAAAAGACTTCTTTGAAGAAGCAGAAATGCAAGTGGAGATGTTTGAGAGGAATGTTCTTCATCTTGAACATGATCCCGGCAATATGGATGCCATCGATGAAATGTTCCGTGCCGCTCATACACTAAAGGGTGGTTCAGCAACAGTAGAAATGAATGAAATTGCACAGTTTACCCATAGTGTTGAAAATGTATTGGATGAGATGCGGAATGGAAGCCTTAAAGCTTCGGAAGATGTGATTGATGTACTTTTAAATTCCGTGGATATAATTAAGCGAATGCTTAAAGTCCGGATTAATGGAGAAGTTTTTTCGGAAGATATCTCCGGGACCGAGAATCTCTTGAAGGATTTACTTAAACGGAAACAGAAAAAAGAGAAAACTCCGGTGAGTAAAAAGAGCAAGGTTCCGGTTCATAAAGAAGAAATAACCGGTTTGAGTGAATATGAATTGCTTGAGCTCATTCAAAAAGCAGGAAAAGAGAGCAATTTTTATAAAATACATGTCACTTTCAATAAAGATGCGGTTATGAATACAGTAGGCGGGATACAGCTGTATGCTGCTTTTAATGATACGGGTAAGGTTCTCCAGAGTATACCGGAGTTTGAATTATTATATAACGATGTATTTTACCCGACTGTAGATTACTATGTTGTCACACATATAACTCAGGAAGATATTAAAACTCTTTGTGATATGCCGGAAATTGTAGAGGATGTAGAAATTACTCTTTTAAATAAAGATACATTAGCCGGTCATCAGCCAACCCCGCAGGATTCTGCAACGGATGAGGTAGATAAAAATCAGGAAAAGACAACGACTACAGAAACTTCCACTGTAAAGAAAACAGATACAAAGTCGATTACCCAGTTTGGTTCCGTTTTAAGGGTTGATAGCAAAAGAATCGATGAACTTATGAATCTTGTCAGCGAAGCAGTTATCAACAAAGCGACGTTTAATCAGATAAACTCAAATTTCGGGGATTTTATCTCTTATATTCAGGAAGCGAGTACAAAGCTCAATGCAAACATGAAGGATTTGTTAAAAATCTTACCGAATTATTTTGAAGAGTATAAATCGGAAAACAAGGATATAAAGACGATTACAAGGGAAATCAGCACGAAATATGGGAAAATGATAGATGATTATCTTGGATTTCAATCTGAATTAAAAACAGTTATCACAAAATTTCATTCCACTGCACAGAGTCTCGGAAGGATCACGAACGAATTACAGGAAGGGGTCATGAAAATCAGGATGGTTCCTGTTTCACAGATTTTTTCCAGGTTTCCCCGGCTTGTTCGTGATTTGTCAAAAGAATTATCAAAGAAAATTACACTCCACACGGAAGGTGAAGAGACCGAACTCGATAAATCCGTCATCGAAGATCTGGTCGATCCCTTGATCCATTGTGTGCGTAATTCTCTCGATCATGGGATTGAATCGGAAAAAGAGCGTATCGATGGGGGCAAATCCCCGGAAGGGAATATATATCTCCGGGCATCGAACGAAGGAAACATGATTCAGATTGTCATCGAAGATGACGGGCGGGGTATCGATGTTTCCGTCGTACGGGAAAAGGCCATAGAACGGGGTCTGATCCACCCGGAAAAACGACTTTCCGACTTTGAAGCCTTTAACCTTATCTTTGAAGCAGGTTTTTCCACGGCACGTAAAGTAACCGATGTCTCCGGACGGGGTGTCGGTCTTGATGTGGTACGAAAAAAAATTGAAAAATTAAGCGGGAGTGTTACTGTCTGGTCGGAAAAAGGAAAAGGTACAAAGTTTACGATAAAATTACCATTAACTCTGGCCATAATTCAGGGGCTTTTAGTTCGTGTTGCCGATGAGGTTTACGCAATTCCGATTACTTCGGTTATTGAAAGTCACCGGATATCTCCCGATGAAATAAAACGAATAGATAACTATGAAGTTTTTAATCTCCGGGAAGAGGTTATTTCTATCGTAAGATTAAACAGACTTTTTAAAATACCGACAACGGAGAAAAACAAATACCATTATATTGTTTTGGTCGGTGCGGAAAAAAATAAGGTCGGCCTGATGGTCGATTCCCTTATTGGTGAGGAAGATGTCGTCATAAAACCGTTAAAGGATAAATATTCGAATTCACCCGGAATAGCAGGTGCTACTATTCTCGGCGATGGGACTGTCTCTCTTATAATTGATGTGAGCCAGCTTCTTGAACTTGATCTTATGATTGAAAAATCAAAAAGGAAAGAAAGGGAAGCAAGGATTTTATAAGCATACCAACAAGGAAAATGAATATGGACCAACAGTCATATGATATAGATGATAAAAAAGAAGAGATAAAGGCGAAAATCGATTATAAAATGGTAACCTTTTCTCTTGCAGGAAAAGACTATGGTATTGATATCATGTGTATCAAAGAAATATCAAAAGTAAATAAATTCACCTACATTCCGAATACGTATCCCTATGTGAGAGGAGTCCATAATCTCCGGGGAGAAATTATCTCTATTATTGACCTGCGGAAAATGTTTCGCCTTCAATTTTATGAAAGCGGCAAGGATAATAAAAAAGATGGTATGGAGAACGTTCTTATCCTCAAGCTCAAAGATACGGTCATCGGTATTATCGTTGATACAATCGATAAAGTCATCGGTATTTCTTCCGAATCAATACAACCGCCTCCTTCATTGTTTGGTGATATAAATATTAAATACATCAGCGGTGTCTGTGAATATGAAGACAAACTCTATGTTATTTTGGATGTCAATAAGATTTTTGTAGAGGAAAAGAAAGAAGATCTCTCACAATCGGACCATGCCGAATTAAAAACCAAAATTGAGCATGGGTATATAGATACCGATGAATCTCCCGAGTTTAAATTTATTACGGAAACCCTGGAAGCATTCAAAAAATATTATGTCACCCCGGTTAATGAAGAATGGGTGCGAACCCGGGTCGCCGAATGGATTTCTCTCTGCAAAAAAGAGGGGAGAAATGTTCAGCTTGCGGGCGTCGAGGACGCAGATTCATTTTTATATCCCTTTTATTCTCCGCTAACAGGATTGCTCTGGGATGAAGATTATAAAAATCAGGTATCGGGCTTTTTGCCTGAGGACAGAAAAGGGACAATCGGAATCTGGAACCCGGGATCAGGCAAGGGGCCGGAGTCTTATTCGATCGCTTGTTGTGTTAAGATGAAGTATCCGGGTATACATCAAAAAGTATGGGCAAATGATATCAGTCTCATTGATATTTCCACAGCACCGACATTGATGCTTGCGGAACAGGATATACCGGATTATTTTCACAAGGAAAAATTTGTAGAAAAGTCGGAAAAGGGATTCAGGTTTACGAAAGAAATAACGGATGCAATTTTTTTTGAATACCATGATATATTAATTGATAATGCTATACCTCCCGTTGATATAATAATTGCGAGAGATGTTCTTTCATTTTTTTCATACCAGAATCAGGTGAAACTCCTGTCTGAGTTTGGGAGAGTCCTGAAAAATGATGGTGTTCTCTTTATTGGTATGAATGAAAGAATTAACGAAAAGGGGTGGACAAGAATCGGGAATACTGCCATATCTGCATATACGAAGGAGAACGTATAATTATGATGTTACATGGTTATTATTGTAAGGAAGGTGAATGATGAGATTAGAGTATATAAATCCATTTGTTGAAGCCGCTGTTTCAATGTTGGAAGCAGTGCTTTCTGTATCCATTACCAGGGGTGAGATTTATCTTAAGGCAAAATCTCAACCGGTTCTGGGAGTAAGTGCAATAGTCGGGCTCGCCGGAGATGTCGAAGGCAGAGTGCTGATAGATATGTCTGTCGAAACTGCAATTTCAATCGCTTCTATAATGAATGACGAGCAATTTGGAGAATTAAATGATCTTGCGAAGGCAACTATTACTGAACTGGCAAATATGATCGTTGCTCAAGCTGTAACAAAATTATCAGACCTTGGTTTTCGATTTGACTTGACTCCACCAACTATTTTTACAGGGGAAAAGATGGAAATATCGGATTTTGAGGTAGAAGCATTAATAGTACCTATCGAAACAGAATTGGGAAAGTTGGAGATAAATGTTGCACTTAGAGAAAAAAACGGTCATGAGGAGGAATCATGAAAACTAAAATGGAATTTCCGAATATAAATGAGAGAAGACCGGAAGGAAAGAAAGAGGATGGATCATCCTACAGGGTTCTCGTTATCGATGATTCCATGTTTGTCACAAAACAAATAACTCAAATACTAACGTCCGAAGGATTCGATATCGCAGGAACTGCTAATGACGGAGCTGCCGGATTGGAAAAATATAAAGAATTGTATCCTAATGTAGATCTCGTTACCATGGATATTACAATGCCCAACTTAGACGGGGTCGCCGCTTTGGAAAAAATAATAGAGTTTGATAAAGAAGCCAAAGTGATTATGATAAGTGCCCTGGGTAAACAGGACCTTGTTAAGAAAGCACTTCTTTTAGGGGCGAAAAACTACATTGTCAAGCCCCTGGACAGGAATAAAGTCCTTGAACGAGTCGTATTAACCTTAAGAAAACAGTAACATTATTTATTTTAGGTATTGAACTTTGTCGGTTGCTATGCTATTATCATACGAAATGGGCGGCTAGCTCAGTTTGGTTAGAGTACTAGCTCGACACGCTAGGGGTCGTGAGTTCAAGTCTCACGCCGCCCAGATATAACACCTTAGTTTATAAGGAATTATAAGCCTTTC
>JAFGRV010000511.1 GCA_016934975.1 Spirochaetales bacterium
GCCATGGGTTTTCAAGTAATTGAGAACTCAAGTAATTGAGAACTCAAGTAATTGAGAACTCAAGTAATTGAGAACTCAAGTAATTGAATTCGATTACTTGAGAACACTCCTCATTGTTAAACTGATTACAATGTGAATATCTGATATTTAATTATCTCTATAATTAATAACGGGGAAATGTTACGTGCTGCATTGCTTTTGGGAGAATTTTATGACTTATGATTAAAAATATTTTAACAGAAGAATGATACTTATCATCTTAATCGAATAACGCAATCAACAGGCCTGAATCAATGAGTATATTTTTCATTAATTTTCTCTTTAATTTTTCTCTTGTATGTAATGGAGTTATCAGTTTTTCCACTTCCATATTTTCCGAAAAGGTCTTTTCCCATTTCGAAAGGATTATTTGATATAAAATGGGCTTCAATATATTCAAGGAGAGCTTCTTTTATCAACTCTGATTTGGATTTCCCCTTTAAAGTAGAAAATTCTTCAAGTAATTGTTCGATTTTTTTGCCAAGCCGCACTGTAGTAATGACTATTTCCTCCTTGTATTACCAATTGTATTACATTTTTCGATATTTTTCAAGACAAATCATTGTTGAAATTCCGGAGACAGATGGTAAGTAAGAATTCATGCAATTCGTGATTTTTTTTATTTTTTCTTGATTTTTTTCGTTCTGTTATGTAAGATAGGTTCAATTTTCAGGATTAAACCGTTTTTTTTGAGCATTTTATACAAAGGTGATTATCACTTTCCCAGGCATTTGATTAATTATGCGATTCAGGAGTAACAGACCACCTCCTCATGAGGCGGCTTTTTTTTAATTGTAAATCTTATTACCAAGGATATTCTTATGAACGATAAAGTAAATGGCAGTGAAAGACTAAAAAAACTTAGACGGAAATATCAGAATAGCATCACCTCGGTTTCAATCCAGCGGGCGAAATATTTTACGGAAATGTGGAAGAAGACGGAAGGCGATGAGATCTCCGTAAACGAACGCCTCGCTTTATGCATGAACCATGTTTTATCACATATAGAAATATTCTTCGATCCCGACGATCATATTGCCGGCAATTGGACAGAATATCTCCTGGGGATCCCGATTGATATTGAAAAGGGGATGTACAACTCAACATTTGAATATGAACTAAGAACATCCACAATCATTCTTTCGCAGGTAAAAGCAGCTCTCAAGTTCTTTTTCTTTATCGCAAAAACCAGGGGAATCTTCAGCTTTTTTAAAAACCTGAAAAAATGCCGTACCGCAGGGGTAAAACTCCCGAATCTGGGATTAGCAACTATAGACAGGAGAAAAGTCAATCCTTATAAAATGACTTCGAAAGACAAAAAAATCCTTCTTAAAGAAATACTCCCCTACTGGAAGGGCAAAACCTTATGTGACACTATTGTCCGGAACCTTGAAGAAAATAATGTTTTTTCCGGTGAGACAAAACCATATATGGAATCATTACCATCAAGCTTTACCGGAGGATATGCGATTCTTTCACCAAACAGCATTCTTGCGACTGTCCAGGGAAATGTCGTTTTCGACAATACCACATACCTGAAAAAAGGCATTATTGCCATGAAAGAAGAAGTGCTTGAGAGTATTAAAAAGGAAACACTAAAAAAGGAAGAAAAGGGGTTTTTACAATCGATCGTCATCGTCTATGACAGCATACTGCTATTTACCCGGAGACTTGCCGGAATAGTCGCAGCCCGGCTCGGGGAAGAAAAGGATCCAATCAAAAAAAAGAATATGAAACGAATCGCAGATGCCCTGGAGAGGGTTCCGGCTCATCCGGCGGAAACCCTTTTTGAGGCTATTCAGGCATTCTGGATCATTAAGATCACCGTGGAGCTGTCACTGCCTTTTATCGGACAGGGAATGGGCAGGCTGGATCAGATATTCTATCCCTACTATAGAAGAGATATTGATAAAAAAACAATTACCAGGGCCGAAGCAAGAGAGTTCTTTGAGGAAATCCTGATAAAAAACATGAGCTTCAATGTAAAACCCTTCCCTAATTTTATGAACGATTTCTACCACCGGTTCTGCGGCATGGAATCGGTGACAATAGGGGGGATTGATGCCCGGGGGGAAGATGCGACAAATGAACTCTCCCATGTTATTCTCGAAGCTGCTTTCCGGGCAAAAACAGTGAATAATATCATCATCAGGCTTCATAAACAGACACCGGAAGAATTCTATATGCTCATCGCCGATGTCCTCTATAACAAGGTATCGAATGTCTCGTTTCAGAATGATGAATTATGTATTCAATCCATGCAAAATGCAGGATATTCCCTGGAAGATGCGAGAACCTATTCCGCTATTGTCTGTGCAAATTTCTGTACTGCCGGGAAAAGCGGGGGGTCGGGGTGTTCGAGTATATCCCTTTGCAACCTTCTCGATACGACATTACGAAACGGTGATAATGGCACGATGATGGGAAGAATCGGCAACACGGGAATCAAAACAGGGGAGATCGATTCATTTCAAACATTCGATGAGTTGCTGGATGCAATTAAAAAACAGATAACCTATTCACTTTCCCTGCTCAAAAAAGGAGTAGAGACGAGGGACGCCGTATTCGCATCACAATTGAAATCCCCCTACATCTCGGCGTTTACCCCATCAACATTGATAAAAAAGAAAGATGCCACCGACGGGGGTGATGATTATCAGATAGAATTTGTTCTCCTTGGCACCAGCGTTGCCAATTTTATCGATTCCCTTTTTACGATTAAGACCCTTGTTTTCGAGGAAAAGGCTTTCACACTAAGGGAACTGTTATCGGCGATGGATAACAATTTTAAGGGGTATGAGGAAATCCACCGTAAAATCATGAATTGTAAACCGAAATGGGGGAATGGGATTGGGGAGATTGATGAGTTTGCCAGAGAGATCGTGCGTGTATGTACAGATGCCATCAATTCGGTGAGATGTGTGCATGGAAGATCCTTCGTCGCCTCAATCGGGGGTGGAATGACACATACCCTGGCGGGGAGATTCGGAATGGCAACTCCCGACGGCAGGCTGGCCGGAAAGCCTTTTGCCGCCGGTTGCAGCCCCTTCAATGTCGAGAGCAACGGACCGACAGGGGTTCTTCGCTCGATAGCGAGTCTGGATCTGGATCAATTGATGGAGTGTACGGTAAATTTGAAACTTCATCCCTCTCTCATCGGGAAAAACAAAGAGACCCGTGAAAAATGGATCGCCCTTATCAAAACCTATTTCAAACTGGGCGGTATGCAGCTCCAACCGACTGTCGTCTCATCCGAAGATTTGAAAGCCGCACAGAAAGATCCGGGAAATTATAAGGATCTGGTGGTGAAAGTCGGTGGCTTTAGCGTCTATTTTACCGAAATCGGCTGGGAGCTCCAGAATGAAATCATATCCCGGACGGAACATGCAACGTGGTGACGGCGCAAAGTGGTGACAGTACGGAAAAAACACGAATTTCCTTGTAAGGAGTACAGATCAGGGATCTTTTGCACGGTAGAAAATATCCTTGGAAATAGTTGTTTTTTCCGATGCCTTTTTTACATTATTATCAAAAGCCTTAAGAATTGCATGAAGGATATCTTTTGTGACCTGTTTCAGGGGAATTCCCGAATGTATCACTTTCCCGGCAATGACCTGCAAGGCCTGTTCATAAGAGCCTTCGGAATCGGGAGAGTTCAAGGGTTGTTCGGAAAAGGATTCTTCCTGGAAGGGAATCTGTTCTATGTTCAGTTCCGGCGCGGCCCCGGTCATAATCACCATTCTAAGGATAAGGTGCTCCAGTTCACGGATATTTCCCGGCCAACCATAGCGGGAAAAAAGAGAATACATTTTTTCAGGAACAATTTTTTTCTTCATGTGAAGGCGTTTGCAATGTTTTTCATTAAAATAATTAATGAGTTCGGGAATATCTTTTTTACGATCCCGCAAAGCAGGCAGAGGAATATGAAAGGTGCTTATTCTGTAATATAAATCCGGTCGGAAGATTTTTTTTCTGCATGCCTTTATGAGATCACGGTTAGTGGTACAGATAAGGTTGAAATCCACGTCTGTGACCGTATTACTCCCGAGATTTTCCACCTTCTTTTCCTGCAAAACCCGGAGCAATTTAGCCTGGAGATCCTGCCTCATCTCCCCGATTTCATCGAGCAAGAGTGTGCCTTTATGAGCCAGTTCGATTTTCCCGGGTTTATCCCTCTCTGCACCGGTAAAGGCGCCCTTTTTATAGCCGAAGAGCTCTCCCTCAAGAAGGTGCTCTGGTATTGCGGCGCAATTAATTTTAATAAAAGGTGTCTGCTTTTCTTTTGCCCAGAGGTGATGAAGTAAATCCGCGATCACTTCCTTGCCGGTCCCGGTTTCCCCGGTAATTAATACATTGATAGGATAGGTGGCAATAGCCTTTACCTGTTCCGACACCTCCTTAAGCCCGCCTTCCAGTCCGATAATTTTTCCCCCTGCCTTAAGCATTTTATTTTCCGTTACAAGGCGGTCCATGTCTGCCTGAAGTTTATATTTTTGATTCAGTTCTGCCACAGCTTCATGGATTATTTCCCTGATCTGATTCACCGCAAGGGGCTTTTCGAACACCTTATTTATCAAATTATCATTAATGAGGTTTTCAAGCAGATCTTTCTCCGCATACGCGGTAATCATAATGCCGAAATAGCTTATATTATGGCTTTTAATCGTTTTTAAAAATTCAATCCCCGAAATACCCGGCATTTTATAGTCGATAATAATAATGTCGTAGGGAGTCGCAAGAACCTTTTCAAGCCCGGTTTTCGCATCACTGAATGTATCGACCTGGTACTCCGATAGTGATTTTTCAATGGTAAAAAGAATGGCCGGTTCATCGTCGATAACTGCAATTGTATAATCCTTCATATCGGTGAAGATACTTTAAATTTCATGTTATTTCAATGAGGGTTATAAAAAATCGGCAATCTCCGGTGAAATAACCGGGGAATTCTTACATGGTGGCTTTTATCCGTGGATTTATCCGGGAAGTTGCAGCCATAATTGAATTCCCGAGGGCGTTGACGAGGATGAAAAAAAACACCGGGTTGTATTTGGCGGGGGAAAAGAAGTCCGGGGCTCATTATAATTTTATTTCAAAAAAGTCGCTATCTAAGAGGATTCCCATGGATTATTCAATTCTTCCTTTTTAAACTGGTTTCTATCATTATTTAGATCAGATAAAAAATCCAAGGCTTCGTCTTCCGTGAGTTGAGGTAATGTAGAGAGCACATATGAGCTGAAAATCATATTATATGATTTTTTGAACAATTTTTCAAGGATTGATGAAGCGGGGGGGGTGCTATTGATATAAAACCAAAAACCTGATACATTATATATATAAAAGAATATTAATACGGAAGGAAGTGATATTATGGGACTACCGGTTCAAAATGTAGATCAAAAATACACTTACAGCGATTACCTCACCTGGCCGGAAGAAGAACGCTGGGAAATAATAGATGGCGATGCCTATAATATGAGTCCCGCACCTTTGCGAATACATCAGGAAATTTTGACTATATTGACCTCCAGGTTTTATAATTTTTTTGAAGGAAAAACCTGTAAGGTATATGTTTCACCCTTTGATGTAAGATTACCCAAAGGTGATGAGGCCGATGAGGAAATTGATACAGTCGTTCAGCCCGACCTGTCGGTGATTTGCGATCCTGCAAAATTAGACAGATGGGGCTGTAAAGGTCCTCCCGACCTGGTAGTGGAAATTCTTTCCCCTGGCAGTGCAGGCAGGGATATGAAAGATAAACTCAAGCTGTATGAAAAACATGGAGTAAAGGAATACTGGTTGGTTTATCCTTACGAACAGGTAGTGGAGTTATTCGTCGCGGGAAATGATACGACTTACCGGCTACCCGACCGTTTTAAAAACGATGAAACAGTGGAATCATCACTCTTTCCCGGTCTGGAAATAGACCTTGCGAAGGTCTTTGCAGGGATAGATCCGGGGGAGGCATGATTATTTTGAGATTCTATAAAAAATCCCGCCCGTTGTTATCCCGGTCTGTTTTCAGACCTTCGGAGATTATCCAGGATTTTTGTCAATTTTTCCACGGCATACAGCGGAAGGGACAATAAACAATATTCTGATTTTATCAATCTTGTTCCAAGAGAGATCGTAGTTGATACTTCCTGTTTCGACGGGAGATTAATATCAAACCTGATGGCATATGCCAGCTTCTTCTTTTGCATAAAATGATGCAAGGACTTCAGGCTGCCGGCTTTGCCGGCTTTTATTTCCAGGGGAACAATAAGTCTCCCTCTTGAAATAACAAAATCAATTTCAGCATTACTTTTTTTACTCTCATTTGCCCAGTAATAAAGCTCCGGATTGGTCTGACACGTATCATCTGGATTAAGATGTTGGCTGATAAATTGTTCTGCAAAAGGTCCTTCATTGATCAATTGGCGATTATTTAGATTTTCCAGGTCAATTCTATCGATTTGCAATAATCTTGCCACAAGGCCAATATCCAAAAAAAATAATTTTTTAAATTTTTCATTTACTCCTGCTGCTAACGGAATACCACTTGCATCTGTTAATTTTGCCTCTCTCACAACCTGGGCTTTAATAAGAAGATTCAATAATTTTTTTGTTGTAGTACTTTTTTCATCCGGTAAAAGATTTGAATATTTCAATTTATTACCAATAACTTTTGGAATTGATCGAAAGATATATTGTAAATTTATTAATTCTTTTTCCCAGGCATATTTCGAAAAATCATCAATGTATGTATTGCAAATACTGTTTTGTACAGAGAATACTTCTTCAAAAGATTTCGTTTCCGAATAAACAGATACGGCTTCAGGCATACCACCGACAAGCATATATTCTCTTTGTCTCTGTAAAAGCGTATTATGTACAACCGGAGGTAAAGGTTTATTAAAATTGAAATCATTAAGAATTTCTGAATTTACAGGATCTATTTCAGAAAGATATTCCATAAATGACATGGGACCAAGATATAAATACTCTATACGCCCAACAGGCATGGAAAATTTATGTTTACTCAGGGTGAATTCAAGTAATGAACCGGCTGCAATTACCGGGATTTCCGGTTTTTTTTCATAAAAATACCGTAACGCAGCAATTCCGTTTGGAGTAGCTTGTATTTCATCTAAAAAAATGAGAGATTTTTTTGTGATTTTTTTATTGGATATGGATTGAATTGAAAGAAGAATTTTATCCATATCTAATCTGGCGAATACCGTATCGAGTTCTCTATGAACCTCAAGGTTTATTTCAATCAAGTCTGCTTCATTTTGCCCTGCAAAAAGCCTGACCAGGGTAGATTTACCTACCTGACGTGCACCACGTAAAACCAGTGGTTTTCTATGTTTTTTCACCAGCCATGATGTAAGTAAATGTAATGCATTTCTTTTCATATAATGATTTTACTAAAATATACATTATTATTCAACAGAAGACACCCTGTAAAAAGTAAATATTTTTACTTTTTACAGGGTGTCTTTTTATCATTAAACCATTCTTCCACTTATAAACTTTCATCCCTGGCTTCCTGAAATCCTGACGATAGGGATTGCCTCCCTGGCCCGGATAATGATATAAAAATA
>JAFGRV010000512.1 GCA_016934975.1 Spirochaetales bacterium
CCTGGCAAAAATCACAAAAGGTAATTTCTCCCATTTCGCCGGTTATGGAAAGAATTGCCCTGGTAATCAATTCTTTCATAATAACTATCGGCGGGAAATAATTAAAGAACAGTTTTTGAAAATCCATTTTTAAAATGTTTGTTTCAATATAATCATCCAATAAACCGGATATGGTTAACTTCAGTTTTTTTTGAATTGCCTGTGCAAAAAAATAATATAATAAAAAACCGTCCTTTTCTTTTTCTCTATAACATACTTCACAGACACTGTTTATTTGATTTTCTAATTGATCGGATATGCTCAGATTAGATATAGTTTCAATTATACCAGAGATTTTTCTTTCTATGTCAATTAATGATGTATTCACCACGATTACTCCGGGAAAATAATGTTCAAGTCACTTAGCATTCTCCGGCTGCTTATAGCAGATATATATTCCATGATAAGTGATTTCACTCTATTTTATACTGCACAGTCACTTGAGAGAAACTGTAAGTAAAATAGATTTTTTTAAAATTAAATAATGTATCCTTTTTTCGTGTAACAAAGCTTATCACACATGGTGCTTTTTGTAAAGCAGGAAGATAGAGATATTCTATTAAGAATCGAAAACCGGGAACATGACGCCGATCTGAATCTCACCGCAAATCCGCCTGTAATAATCGAAGGCAGTGATGCCTCGATGTTTTCTATATTGAATCAACCTGTAACACCGATCCCCCCCACGACAAATGATGTTTTTGATTTCAGCTATACCACATTCACCGTAAGATTTACACGTCCTTCTGAATTTGGAAATCGAAAAGCAACTATGACAATAGAAAATGATGATCCTGATGAAAATCCCTATATCATTAATCTGGAAGGGAGCATATGTCAGAAACGCGAACTCAGAGAATGGGTGGAAGATACACAATTCCTTACCTCTGCCTCCATAAGCGGGGATATCATTATCGCAGGCTCAAGAATGGAATCGAATGAAGGCCGCGCATATATATTTTACAGGAATCACGGGAGTACCGATAACTGGGGAGGAGTAGATAGTTTTTCTGTTGAAAATGATTTTATTGTGGGAACTCATTTGAATGCAATTTATATCTTTGGGTATTATAAATAAAAATTGATTTTTCAATTGAAGCCATCGTAACCAACTCAAGAGAAAGCCGGACATGTCTGTTACAGAACCACAGCTTATTACACAAGCAAAAAAAAAGGACCGCGATACCTCGGTCCTTTAAAAGTCTTACTATAAAATTATCATATCAGTTTATACTGTTTTAACACCGCGATAAGTTTTTCTTTATTTTCCGGGACCATGGGACACATGGGAAGTCTGTAGACCTCGTTTATCATTCCCATAAGAGCAAGACTCGCTTTCACCGGCATGGGATTTGTCTCGATAAACATCGCTTTAAACAGAGGGAGAAGTGTGTAGTGCATTGACCGGGCTTTTACATAATCTCCTTGTAAAGCAGTTTCGCAGAATGCAACCATTCTGTCCGGAACAATATTACTTGCAACGGAAATAACCCCGCTGCCCCCAAGAACTATCAGGGGGAAAGTAAGATTATCATCCCCGGAGAGGACAAAAAAAGATTTGGGTTTTTTCAGGATGATGTCCATCATCTGGCCGATATCACCGCTCGCTTCTTTGACCCCGACAATATTCGGGTGCTCCGCGAGTTTAAGGGTCGTACTGTTCTCGATATTTTTGCCCGATCGTCCCGGGATATTGTAGACGATAAGGGGAAGATTAACACTATCTGCAATAGCCGTGAAATGCCTGAAAAACCCCTCCTGGGTCGGTTTATTATAATACGGTGCAACCTGGAGACTCGCCGTTACCCCAAGATCCATTGCTCTTTTTGTCAGGTTGATGGCCTCCCGGGTGCAGTTTGACCCTGTTCCCGCAATAATGGGAACTTTTCCTTTTACATGATCCGTTACAATACTAATTGCCTTTATATGTTCATCATGGTTTAATGTGGGGCTCTCCCCGGTTGTCCCCATGGGAACCAAACCATGAATTCCGGCCTCTAATTGAAAATCAATCAGCTTTCTTAATGAAAGCTCATCTATATCACCATTATCCTTAAAAGGGGTGATAAGTGCAGTAAATACACCTTTAAACATAGTCAGCCTCCTTGTTTCTATTTTACTAATTATGTGCTCGTTAATGCGCGCTCCGGGTTTTATCTATACTGACAATTATTCAAATGACTGATTTAATAATCAGGACAGTATTTCCTATTTTAGTCATTTCATTTTTCCCTTGTACCATAAGCAATTCCGAATACTTGCGCAATAACAGAAAATGATAAAATTAAATCATTTGAGTATATTTAAGACGCTCGGAAATGAAGTCATCGATGTTGAAAAAACCTTTTTTATCTTTTAACCACTCGGAAGCAAGGACTGCCCCAAGAGCCAAACCGCCCCTGTTTCGTGCAGAATGAGATACTTCTATTGTATCTGCTTCCGAGTCTATTATCACCTTATGAATCCCCGGTATATGTCCACCTCTCAGGGAAGCAAAATGGAGTTCGCTTTCATTGATACTATGATCGCATTTATCCGTGAGAATCGTCTTTTTTCTCTCCACATTTTCAAGGATAATATTCGCGATACTCAAAGCGGTTCCCGAAGGGGAATCTTTTTTACGGTTATGATGGGCTTCGAATCCCATTATATCATATTCCGGGAAAGGATTTATAAGCTGCGCAGCACGGGCAACAAGTTTAAAAAACAGATGTGCCCCGATCGAGAAATTAGAACCGTAAAGATACCCGATACTGCTCTGAGTTACCAGGTTCCTGAATTCATCAACACGGTCATACCATCCGGTAGTCCCGCAGACTGCCGGGAGATCTAACTCTGTATAGAGTTTCACATTATCATATGCTGATTCCGGAAGGGCAAACTCAATGGCCACATCTGCCTGATCCGCCAATTCTTTTGTCAGTGCGGGAGCATCCCCGCAGACCGGATCGACTTTTGCGACAATTGTATGTTTCCGTTGAGCACAGATAGCTTCCACTTCTTTGCCCATTCTTCCATACCCGACAATTATTACTTTCATGAGACATATAATAAAGAGAGATTAAAAAAGGTGCAAGTACTTTCCGAATAAAAAAAGTTTGTTTATTGTTTTGATGCATCGAGCAGGGTAAGAACTGATATGATCACCACATCCTGCACTGTGCATCCCCGCGAAAGATCGCTTAAGGGGTGGGAAAAGCCCTGAAGCAAGGGCCCATATGCCTCGACCCGTGCAAGACGCTGAACAAGTTTATAACCGATATTCCCTGCTCCGAGGTCGGGGAAAACGAGGACATTTGCTTTGCCTTTGACTGGTGAATCCGGGGCTTTATATGCGGCCACTTCGGGAACAAGTGCCGCATCCGCCTGTAATTCTCCGTCAACTATTAAGTCCGGGGCTTTTTCCTTTATAATCGCGAGTGCCTCCCGCACTTTGTCTATTGCAGCGTGCTGGGCGCTTCCCTTTGTTGAGTAAGAAAGGAGCGCAACAACAGGTTCGACTCCAAGATATTTCCTGCAGGAACCTGCCGCCGTAATGGCAATTTCGGAAAGCTGCTCTGCATCGGGTGAAGGAATTGTTCCGCAATCGGAAAAAATCAATTGACCGTTACATCCCCAGTCAGGATCTTCATGGCTCATAACAAAACAGGATGAAGCGACTTTAGTTCCGGGTGCGGTCTTTACAATTTTTAATGAGGCGCGGAGAACATTGGCAGTAGACGTAATCGCTCCCGCCACCATTGCATCCGCTCTTTTTTTCCGTACCATCATGGCTCCCCAATAAATAGGCAGCCGCATATTCTCCCTGGCCTGTTCAATAGTCTCTCCCTTGGCCTTCCGCAAGGTATAATATTCATTGATATATTCTTCGAAATATGCTTTATCTCCAGGTTCTTCAATATTAATATTATCTAAAGAGAGGTGAAGTGACTTTGACAAATCATATATTTCCTGTTTATTTCCAAGAACATACATATCGCTGACAAGCTTTTCATCAACAAGAATCCGGGCTGCTTCAAGTATCCTGGAATCAGTTCCCTCGGGTAATACCAATTTTTTGGGTGATGATTGTGCTCGTTTTTTTATTTTTTCAATAAAAGTCATGGGGCTTCTCCGTATTTAATATTTTCGAACAAACAGAATATGGGTTTTTAACATAAAAGTCAATCGAAAGACTCCTCTATTAGTAAAAAGAAACTCTTTATGATTCAAGTTGGCCAATAATCCCAATTATAACAAAATTGGGATTATTGGCCAATCTTGTTTGGGACTGTGGGGCAGCCTCAATTAGTCATGAGAGGGATTCGAACTGATTTTTTCAACCGCTTCATGTACAGCCTTTTTTATCGAATCACCATACGATGTCAAAGGTGCAGAATTAGAATACAACTTCCCGAGTAAAGAAACCCTGTAATATGGTTTTACTTTGTTTAAAGCCAGGGCCGCCATATCCAGAACACAATCCTGACATATGCATGCCGGAGGATTCACTTTTAATTCCTTTTCAAGTTCATCGAGGATGAGGTCTTCCGCGGCATTTTCAAGATTTTCAAAATCATATTTTTCTCTTATTCCCATTATATCACCTCTATTTATTCCTTAATTACGCTGTTTATTCATTCTGTACGGACTTTGACATCCATACTCCGATCGAACATAACACACGCTCTCACATACGGAAAATTATATATTCTAAAGACAATCGCCACATCCGGGATGTTTCTTATTGCCTTTGTAGTTACAATATCGGTTTAAAAAAAAAATATATAATAGCCTCTTGCAAAAATACCAGGCGAGTACTCTCGCCAACTTAACCCAAGAATTCATCTATACAAAGCCCCTTGCAAAAAAAACAATAATTATTATTGTCGTTACATTTCTTCCGAAGCCATATTCTCAAATTTTGTATATTGTTTGAGAAACGCAAGTTTCATAGAACCGATAGGACCATTCCTTTGCTTTGCTATAATAAGTTCCGTCGGCTGCACGGCAAGACTATCATCGGGATATTCGCTCGCTTTACGTTCCCGGTGGATAAAAATAACAACATCGGCGTCCTGTTCTATGGAACCGGATTCTCTGATATCCGCGAGTGTCGGAACCTTGCCTTCGGTCTCCCTTCGGACCTGTGATAACACGATAACAGGGACATTAAGTTCCCGGGCAAGGGCTTTCAAGGAACGTGAAATTTCAGCTATCTGCTCATGCCGGGGGATCGTATTTGACTCGGATGAAATGAGGGTTATATAATCGATGAAGATTATTTTTACCTTTTCCAGGGCAACCATCCGCCGGGCCAGGGCACGGAGATCGAGTAATCTGATATTCGGCGTATCTTCGATATAAAGCGGGGCCTCATATATCTTGCTTGCCGCTTGCATAAGATTTGCAAAATCAGCCCTCCGGAGCAAGCCGGAACGGATTTTATTAGCGTCTAATCGTGCCTCGCTGCTGAGCAACCGCTGCATAAGGGCCATATTCGACATTTCCAGGGTAAAAAATCCCACAGGTATTTTTTTCTCTATGGCCATATTACTCGCCATTGTAAGAGCAAGTGCTGTTTTTCCGACCGAAGGACGGGCACCGATAACAATAAATTCGGAGTTCTGAAAACCACTGGTAAGATCATCCAGTTTTTTAAAACCCGTCGGAATCCCCGTATAGTCCCCTTTATTCTTATAATGTTTCTCTATTGCGTCAATTGTGGGACTCACGATATCCTTGGCACAGACATAAGAACCGGAAAATTGTTTATCCGTAAGCTCGAAGATTTTTTTTTCTGCGTCTTCAATATTTTCCCGGACTTCCAAAGATTCATCATAGGATTGGGAAATCATTTGTGAGGCGATTTTTATAATTGTCCTGCGCAGGCTGTTTTCCTGGACTATTTTTGCATAATATTCAACGTTCGCGCTGGTAGGGACAGAGGAAGTAAGCCGGGAAATATAAGCAGCCCCGCCGCATTCCTCCAGTTCACCTTTTTTTTTTAGTTCTTCGGTAAGGGTAATGAGATCGATCGCTTCACTTCTGGCATCAAGATCAATAATCGCCCGGCATATTTTTCTATGTCCTGATTTATAAAAATCCTCGGGGCGTATAATTGGAATAATTTTTGAGACAGCATCCCCGTCTAATAAAAGCGCTCCGAGAGTTGCCTCTTCCGCTTCATCATTATGAGGTGGTACTTTATCTTTAAGATTAACAGTTGTCATTATTCTCTACATAATGATTATTGTTCTTTCGGTGCATCTTCCTGATTTGCAACAACAACCTTAACAAGTGCTTCTTTCTGTTCATATAATTTAACCTTGACTTCGAATTCCCCTACCATTCTGATACTGTGATCCGGAATTTCAATCCGTTTCTTCTCAATAGTAAAACCTTTTGCTTCAAGTGCATCTGCAATTATTGCCGCATTAACAGAACCAAAAAGCTTTCCATTTGCTCCGGCAGGCATGGAGAATTCCAGTTGTGTCGCTTCAAGCTGTTCTTTGATTCCCACTGCATCTTTTCGTTTTTCGATCTTCTTATTCTCGATGATATCTTTTCTTTTCTCCAGAATAAGAAGATTCTGTTTTGTATAAGGCATAACGAATTTTCTGGGTAAAAGATAATTCCTCGCGTACCCATTCGATACAGTCTTAATATCTCCCTCTTCACCGAGGTTTGCAATATCCTTATTTAATATAACTCTCATGTAAACTCCTTATATATTTGGTTTTCCATACTCCATAAAAACAAAATCGAAATCTGGTAATCATATCGTTTCAGTATGAGCCAACCATTTTACTTGAATTTTTCCACAAAAGGAAGAAGTGCCAGTACACGGGCTCTTTTTATTGCTGTTGCAAGCCGCCGCTGATGTTTCGCGCATGTCCCGGTGATTCTGCGGGGTATGATCTTTCCACGCTCAGTGGTGAATCTGCGGAGAGCATCTCCATCCTTAAAATTAATTTTCACACTTCCTTTGCAAATTCGACACACCTTCCGTTTAAAAAACACTCTTCCGCCGCCACGTCTCGATTGACCGCGGTCAAATCTCTTATCTTTTGAATATTTTTTATCTCCGGAAGAATCTTTATTAGACTTCTTATCTGCATAATTATTATCTGACATATTTGCTCCTATAAAATAAAATCGGGAGGTAAAACGAAGTTTTACCATACACCTATAAAATAAAATCGGAAGATAAAACGAAGTTTTATCATACACCTATAAAATAAAATCGGAAGATAAAACGAAGTTTTATCATATTCCTTAATGACTCTGTTTGCCTTTCACACAACAGCTTTATATTCAACAGGTGAAAACAAACCACTATAACGGGGTATTAATGATACCCCTCATTTTATACTTAAAATGGTATATCATCTTCAAAATTATCCGGGGGCATGTTTCCGCTATCTCCCGGAGGCGGACTTGATTGTGAGCTGTACGTACTCGTTCCCTGTGTTCCGGTTTTACTGCTCAGTAACTGGACATTCGTTGCAACTATCTCTACCCGGCTCCGTTGCTGACCATCCTGTTCCCACCGGTTTTGACTTAGTTCCCCTTGAACACAGATTTGTTTCCCTTTTGTCAGATATTGCTGCAACACTTCGGCGATTTTTCCCCAGAGCAAAACATCAAAGAAATTAGCTTCTTCGGTCCACTGACCATCCTTCTTCCTTTTTCTGTTAACAGCAAGCCCTAATTTACTGATAGGGAGCCCGCTGTTCGTATACTTCAATTCCGCATCCCGGGTGAGTCTGCCAACTAAAACAACGTTATTAATATCTGCAGCCACAATCTCCTCCTTTTATTACTTGCCATCCGCCCTGAAAACAACAAATTTAAGAATCTCCTGTTGTAATTTCAGGTTTTTATCGACGAGTTTTAAACTTTCGGGTTCAGCTTCGATATTAAAACAGATGTAATGACCTCTAATGTTCTTTTTGATCTCGTAAGCGAGATCCTTTTTCCCCATGTCATCTTTCTGGATGACAGTAATCCCTGCATTTTTAAATTCATTTTGGACCATTGCGGTCCCTTGTGCAACATGTTCTTCTTCCGGACGGAAGATAAATATAGCCTCGTATTTTCTCATTTATCCCTCCTTTTGGACATAGTGATTCATCCCCATAAGGGGATGAATAAAGAGGCAATAATGAAAGTACCATAGCACAGACAAAGTGTCAAGAGCTGCGGCACAGGATTGTAGAAGGAATTTACCTGTTCATCATGCTGAGTGCCCGCTCATTCCGGGCTCTTTCTCCGGTCACCTCTCATACCCGCCCCCTCCTCCTCCGGAACCCCCATATATTTTTCCCTATCCTTAAAACTCGATGTTAAGGAAACAAGGAATAAGACCGATTAAAATAATAAGTACATGGCAGAAAAAGTAATTCATTATGAAGACAATATTTTCTTTCTCTATATTTTGATAAAAACCATGAAAGACGGATTAAAATTAGATTTAGCCGCGGGTTTTTTTAACCAGAAAATAGCCCAGGATATTTTCTTTTATGCCTCTACAATAGACCATATCTATAAAAAACTGAAAACAAATCCCCATCTTCTGAAACGGATAGAATACATGAAGAATATGCAGCGCTTAAAAAAGTGTTTTGCAGAACTGATTGATGATATTCTCTCCAAACGCGCCCCCCTCTCCCTCTCCTTCGGGAGTTATACCGAACGACTCCGGACAGTAGCTCGCAGACAGGAAGATGACATAAATGAAATCCGGACACTCCTCACAAGCAATAAAAATGAAAAAACCGATTCCGAGAGTCTGGTTTCCGCGGAGGAATTCAAGTATCTTCTTGCCCGGGAAGAAGAAAACAGTTGAAATATTAATTATCTTGTCTATACTTTTCTAGTATGAAATTCTTTAAAAAGATTTATACCTTACAACGGCATTTCAGGATTTTATTATCAATCTGCATTATCCTTCTCATCACCTGCCCGGTCATCTTTTTAAGCAGATGCTCAAAACAATACGACATGGGAGATGATTTTTCACCACGGGAAAAGGGATTTATTGACGGAAGTGACGACTATTCCTTAAAAACCGATACCTCCGGAGACTGGGAAGAATCCGAACCACATCAGCCGGGCCAGGATGACAGAAGTAAAAATGAATGGGCTTCCGACAAAGATACGAATCAGAATAAAAAGGAAAAACAGGAAGAACCGGATGAACGGATGAAAGTGTATTTCGGATTTTTACACCTCCGGGTGGATAATATTCAGGAATCACGAAGTGCCATTTCTTCTCTCGCAGATGAAACCGGGGGATACGTTGAAACATCCTATGAGAACACCATTATTATCAGGATTCCAAAGGAACTATTCAATGACATACTCGCCAGGTTGATGAATATGGGCGAAGTATTGAATAAGTCGATTGAAACCTATGATGTCACTGATTTTTTCCGGGATCTCGCTGCCCGGCTGGAGATAGCAAAAAAGACAAGGGACCGGCTTTACAACCTCCTTGAAAAGACAAAAGACGTAAAAGAACGGCTTAAAATCCTTAAAGAAATACG
>JAFGRV010000513.1 GCA_016934975.1 Spirochaetales bacterium
CATATCTAAAAGGGAATCGACATAATTATTTAAATTTGAATCAATAATTGGATAAATAAATTTATTGAATCCATTGATTGTCCCCCAGAATTTTGAATTTTTATTAAAAATATGACTATTTTGTTTATTAATCAGAGTACGTAAATCGATGTTAAAATCACTTTGGATTACTTTATAATTATATTTTTCAAGTTGTGCAGTCAAATATCCAATACCAAGTGGAGGATGATCTGTACCCCAGAGGGGTAAAATACCTAATATTATTTTCATATTTCTCAATTATTCACTCCTTGTTTCAAATGCTTGCAACAGTTTTAAAATTTAAATATATCCTTTAACGAAATAGCGACAATATCATTTTTTTTTAATAATAGTGAAGAAGTTAAGCTAATCGTCCTCACATGGTAAAACCGTTAAATTAAGTAATCAGATTTGAATAAAAAAATCTGTAGCCTTTTTTATATTTTACTTTATAAATAAATTATCGATAACAGCTCTATTTTCTTATTATTAAGATAATATATTATTTATAAAAGGGCAAGGTTGAAGATGTAAGGAGAATTATTGTAATTATTTCACTCATTTTAATATATTTTGACAATCTCAAACTTATTGACATTCTGTCCTATAACACTTTATAGTATATCAATCACCATGAATAATAGCGCTATTAAAATAGATAATGTTTCCAAAACTTATGGATCTCTCTGTGCTTTAAAGGGTTTGTCTTTTTTAGTCCCCAAAGCAACTTGCTTCGGACTTCTCGGGCCGAATGGAGCGGGGAAAACAACCATGATGAAAATACTGTACGGTAAGGCCTTTCGTGATTCCCATCCCGGGGGAAGTATATCGATTTACGGATATGATCCGAAAAAGAATGAGCTTGAGATTAAATATATCTCCGGTATTGTTCCACAGGAAAATAATCTTGATGAAGAATTAAATGTAGTTCAGAATCTTTACATTTATGCGAAATTCTACGGCTTAAAAAGAAAGTTAGTTCAGGAACGAATCGAGTATCTCCTGGATTTTATGGAGCTCTCCAATAAGAAAAAAGTGCCCATAAAAGAGCTTTCCGGGGGTATGAAGCGGCGGCTTATCATCGCACGGGCCCTCATCAATAATCCCAGGATCCTGATTCTTGATGAGCCCACAACAGGGCTTGATCCCCAGGTCCGGCACCTTATCTGGGACAAACTCCGGATGCTCAAAAAAGAGGGTGTGACAATTTTGCTCACGACACATTATATGGAGGAAGCTCATCAGCTCTGTGATAATCTTATTATTATGCATCTTGGAGAAAAGATACTTGAGGGGTCACCTGATATTCTTATACGCAATAATATAGAAAACTATGTCCTTGAAATATATGATAAGGAAAATGGAAATATCGGGATCGGAAAGAATGATGTGAGGAAAGAAGTGGCGGCAAATAGATTACTTTTCTACTCGGATACTTTTTCCTTTCTCGAAGAAATCTCAGGTCTTTGCAAACCGGGAGAGTATTATCTGCGGCAGTCGAATCTTGAAGATGTGTTTTTAAAAAATACCGGCAGGAATTTAAATGAGTAACTTCGATAAAAATGATACATTCACAAAGATGACTATAAAAGTACCATCTCTTTTTCAAAGGATTTATAGTGTCTGGTACAGACATATCCGGGTTTATGCGCGTCATCTTATCAGTAACGGACTTCCCCCGTTTCTGGAACCGTTGTTTTTTTTGCTTGCCATTGGTGTGGGACTCGGGTTCTATATTGAGGATATGAATGGGTTGTCATATATCAGTTTTCTCGCGTCAGGTATTATCATTCCGCCGGCTATGTATACGGCGGCCTTTGAATGTTCCTTTGGCACCTTCATCAGACTTGAATTTGAGAAAATCTATGACGGTATGATTGCGTCGTCCATAACATGTAAAGATTTGTTGTTAGGGGAAATTCTTTTTGCCGGAACCAAGGCGCTCTTCTTTTCTTTCTCTATACTCATTGTTATCACTTTATTCAGGCTCGGGTCTGCATCCGCGGCGTTCCCATCGTATCCCTCTGCTCTTCTTGCTCCCCTCGGCGGTTTTTTTACAGGTATTATGTTCGCCTCTTTATCTATGATCGTGACTTATTTTGTGAAGACAATAAATCATTTTAATTTTTATTTTACAGGGGTCCTTACCCCGATGTTCTTTTTTTCCGGAATTGTTTTTCCTCTGTCCCGGCTGCCCCGGCCGCTTCAAATCGTCGCCGAGTTTATCCCTCTTACTCATTCTGTTCGTGTTGTCCGGGCATTCTGTCTTAATACCTATTCCGTCACCCTTTTTTATGATTGGATGTATATTATCCTTTTTTCACTCGTCACCACAATCCTTGCCATTACATTATTATCAAAACGACTTGTTGACTAAAATAGAAGATAATCTCAAAAAAAAAGGGGCTGTAAAAACAACCCCTGCCTAAAGGAGAGCACTGTCGTGAAAGCCCATTAGTTTGCTTTCACTTCTATTGACCTGGGTTTTGTTTCCGGTTTCTTGGGTAATTCCAGACTCAGAACACCGTTTTTGTAATGCGCTTTAATATTTTCCCTGTCGATGTCTTTGGGAAGAGTGAAGCTCCGGGTGAAACTTCGTTCATGTCTTTCACGTATAATGTACTCGTTTTTCTTCTCTTCCTTCTCTTCTTTCTTCGCCGATGATATGGTGAGAAGATCTCCGTCAACCTTTACATCTACATCCTTTTCAGTATACCCGGGAAGTTCTGCTTCTATGGTGTAATTGTCCTTACCGTCTTTAACATCAACTTTCGGAAACCCGGTGCTGAATTCTACCTGACCATTTGAATAAAATCTGTCAAGTAATGAATCAAAATCCCAGTCAAATATGCTTTTTGTTATTGGTTTGTATCTTACAATGTTCATATTGTACCTCCTAAAAACTTTTTTCCTGAGTGCAACGCACTCATATATAATAATGTAAAAACCGTGCCATTTCCGGAGGATTTTGTCTGCTTTTAATTCTTTATACCATAAGGAATTAGGAAAGATGAAAAAAGATTGATAATGTAACTTCGGACAAGTGTGTCATTTTGGGACATAGGGTATTTACAGTATTTTCGTAGTGTCATAATGACACATAGGAGGCGGAATTGAACCTTAAAATATGTTATTTTTTCCCCGGATAACTCTCTTGATTTTCATTGGTAAGAGCGTGAGGGTATTTTTTTCTATCAGCTTCATGAATCAATTCATAGAACATAATTTCTACAATTGATTCATTCATCTCTATAAATGATATGTGGAGTTTTACTCTTTGGATTGATAATTCGGAATTGTTCGCAGAAACAAGGGAGCCTATTCGGCTTTGTCTGAGCACCGGGCACAATAAACTCTGTTTCTTCCTTCTTCTTTTGCGATGTATAATGCTTCGTCTGCCTGTTTTCTGAGACTCTTGAGATCTTTCGCAGTTTCAGGATAGGACGCTATTCCCTGGCTGGTAGAGACTTTTCTAATGGGACCTGTCATATTCTGTAAAAAATCGAGTTTCTCCACTTCTTTGCGGATAGTTTCTGCTATAGTATTCGCTTTTACAAGATTTGTGTCCGGGAGGAGAACAGTAAATTCATCTCCGCCATACCTGGCAAGGATATCTGTCTCACGAAGATGGAATTTGAATACCTTTACAATCTCTAAAATCGTCTTATCGCCCATATCGTGGCCGTAGGCTTCATTTATTTGCCTGAAATAATCAAGATCTGCCATGATAAGGCATAATGGTTTTCCGCTTTTTTCCGCTGCTTCAACAAAATCATCCAGGGAATTATCAAGAAAACGCCTGTTGTATGCCCCGGTCAATTCATCCGTCACCGCTCTTCGACTCGCATCATCACCCCAACGGACCACATCCGAGAGGAATTTACTCGTATTTCTTAAGCGCTGTGTCGTTATATTGAGCATCCTGTACATTATTTTGATCGCAATATTCGGTTCCGATTCAAGTATGGAGAAAAAATCTTTTTTATGAAGCCGGTAAATTATACCTTTTGTATTTGCCTGGCATGTGGCCGATCTCGGGGCATTCTCGAATATCGACATTTCTCCGAAAAAATCTCCGGAATGAAAGATTATAAGTTCCTTTTGCTTGCCGCTGGGAAGTTTTATTGATCCGGAAAAATCTCCTTCCCGTATGATAAATAATTCATGTCCCTGTTCCCCTTCCTTACAGAGGATATCACCTTCTTTTACATGTAAAAGCTTTAATCGTTTTGCGATTATCTTAATTTCCTCTTCCGTTAGAGACGAAAAGATATGAATTGTTTTTAAAAAGAGGGCTGTCTTTTTTAAGTTATTTCCCAGCACACAGAACCCCATTTCCTCCGGTTTCGCGTTTTTCAAGCATTGTGTTAAACGTGACCTTTATAATTTCCTCGTGATCATCCCCATGAACAGGGTAGGTTGCCACCCCAATACTCCAGGTGGTATTAAAATCCGATCCATCGATAAATTGTGCAATATCAATATTATTAAGGCTGTTGTTCAGTACTTCTGCCAACTTAATTCCACGATCCGTTTCCGTATCCGGAAGAAGAACTACAAATTCATCTCCCCGATAACGAATCGCTATATCCGAACTCCTGATCCCGTTTTTTACCGTCTCTGCCATGAGTTGAAGCACTTTATCTCCCACAGCATGTCCGTATGTATCATTGATATATTTGAAATTATCCGGTTTTAAGGCGAGGACAGTGGTATTACTTCCAAATCCGGGAAGTTGCAGCGGAAAATCTTCTTTTATAAAGGTAATGTTGTACAAACCTGTCAGTTTATCAAAGATCATCTGTTTTCGCAGATCGGCTACCCATTGCGTTTTTTCCGAAAGGAGGTTATTGGTGGACCGGATTCTTCCTGCAATTGTCACGAGCAGAATATTCAGAAGTTTTGCAAAGATGTTCGGATGATCGTCCAGAACCTCTTCGAAGTCCTGTTCACCCGAGGGGAAGGCAAGAAGTGTCGCGTCTGTTTCCGCAATAGCAGTTGCCGTTCTTTGACCATCTTCAAAAAGGTCGAGTTCACCGAATAATTCACCGGGAATAAAACGGGCAATATCACGGACTTTATTGTCTTCCAACCGCTTTACAATCCGAACCTCACCTGATTTCACAATATAAAGGGATTCCCCGAAAGTGCCTTCTTCAAAGATTACTTCTTCGTCTTTATACTGTTTATACTCACAATATCCCGCGATGATTTTTAATTCTTCCTCGCTTAACTTTGAGAACAGAATAACATTACGTAAAAGCCTTAATTTGTCTTCCATGTCCTTACTAGTGTTATAGTGAATATAAGCCGAAAAGTCAAGGTATGTAGGATTAATTTGAGCTGACCTGACCATATTCTTAAAAATTCATTATCTTCTGATCTCCAGCGGGCAAAAGTTTTTTCCAATACCTGTAAAACATCATTCTTATACGTATCAACAAGCCCAAGGAACAAATCAAGCAACTCACGAACCAGCTGAGCAATACTAAAAATATCAAATCCTGATGCAACAATTTTAACTCTCTATAAAGCTCACCCGGAATATAAGCATGCACATTATCCCGAATTTCCTCAGGATCATCACACACAGCCGCGTACTTGCTGAGCCTTTGTTCACCCCATTTATGTTCTTTCCTTATAAAAGGTATGATAATTGTAAGTATCTTAACAATTATCCCGGAGAAGCTCCTGGTTTTCTTAAAAATATCCAGGTTTACCAATCGTTTTTTCATCAGCCTATCTACTAAAAAATGAAAATCATGAATACACTCAATCGACATAATGTCCTCCTTTTATATTTTATTTAATTAGTCCCTCCTATAAATAACTACATAAAGTTCCGACCTGCATTCATTTTTTTTTGAATTTTTGTAATTATTTGACTTTTCATTTATCCTTTTCTTATTTTTAAGATATTTTTATAATTTTTTAATAAAACAGATTGCAGAAAATTTCATCTTTCGCTACCATAAAATTTGATTTTTAAACTATGGGTTTCTTAAGACTTAAATTAAAATAGAAATAGGATCAAACTTATATGATTTCAAATAGTGATAAACATGTTGATTCAGACACGTATGTGTCTACAGAATCACAGCCCGGAGGATTTTGTCTTGTGGCAAATGAAAAGGCCGCACCCCTGGTTGTGAGTGATCTCGATTATCCCGGAGTAATCCGGGCTGTCGGTGATTTGCAAATGGATATTGACCGTATCACTCATGTCATGCCTTTGGTTTCGGGAGGAACAGTACCTGGTGAAAAACACCTCGTCCTTATCGGTACAATCGGAAAAAGTCCTGTTATCGACTCCTTGATCACAAGTAACAAACTGAATGTCGATAATATCGTCGGAAAATGGGAAACATTTCTTCTTCAAGTAGTGGAAAGTCCTCTTCCCGGTGTGCAGCAAGCCCTCGTTATCGCGGGAAGCGATCAGCGGGGAACGATTTTCGGAATCTATGATCTTTCCGCACACATCGGTGTATCCCCCTGGTATTTCTGGGCCGATGTTCCTCCTCAGGAGAAAAAGGCGATCTATATACTCCCGGGATGTCACACTCAAGGTGAACCGGCAGTGAAGTACCGCGGATTCTTTATAAATGATGAGGAGCCGGCATTAGGTTCCTGGGCATATCAATTTTTTGGTCCCTCACCGAATCCTGATTTTCCCAGGGGTTTTCATAAAGAAATGTACGCAAAAGTATTTGAACTATTGCTTCGCCTTAAGGCCAATTATCTCTTGCCCGCGGTCTGGAACAGGGCATTCGCGGAAGACGATCCCGGAAACCATGCTATGGCGAAATATTACGGAATCGTGATAGGCACTTCCCACGAGGCTCCCATGATGCGGGGAATCGAGGAATGGAACCGCCACGTGGTTCCGGCTCAGAGAGATTCTGCCGGTAACATCATTGTTCCCGGCCATGATCCGTACGGTGGTACCGGAGAATGGCTTTTCTCGAAAAACCCCGAAGCAATTAAGGCTTACTGGAGAGAAGGTATTCAAAGAATGGTGGATGAGGATTTTGAAGGTACCATAGCTCTCGGCATGCGCGGACCCGGTGACCTCAGTCTGCCTGTGGGTGACGGAATTGAGCTTATCGAGAATATCATTGCAGTCCAGCGTGAAATAATCACGGAAGTAACAGGGAAAGATATTACCACGATCCCTCAGGTATGGACACTTTACAAAGAAATCCAGAAATACTGGGACGCAGGGATCAGGGTGCCCGATGATGTGACGGTTATCTGGTGTGACGATAACTGGGGGAATATGCAGAAACTTCCCGACCAGAATGAGCCGGAGCGGGCAGGGGGGCATGGCATATATTATCACTTTGATTATGTCGGGGGCGGGCGGAATTATAAATGGATTGATTCGAGTCTCATCCCTAATATATGGGAACAACTTCATCTCACGTACAACTACGGTGTCAACCGTCTCTGGGTTGTCAATGTCGGTGATATGAAAAGTAATGAACTCCCGATCCGGTTTTTTTTCGATTATGCCTGGAATCCTGATAAATGGCCTGTGGAAAAACTTGGAACATGGGAAAAAAAATGGGCAGAACAACAGTTTGGTGAAAAATATGCGGTTCGGATCGCGGATATTCTCCATACCTATGCCTCACTTCAGTCTAACCGCAAACCGGAATTACTCAACAGGAACATTACCCTGAATCCCGAATACGACATCAGGGTAAATCCGGAAGCTGCTGTTGTCAACAACGATGGATGTCCCTTTAGTCTTATTGATTATGCAGAGATGGAACGTGTCACTGCGCAATGGCAGAACCTCGCGGAAGAGGCGGAACGAATCAAAAGCACGATACCCGATTCATTACAGGCTGCATATTTCGAACTTGTCTATTATGAAGTCAAGGCAAGCGCCTTGCTCTATGAAATACGCCTTTACGGATTTAAGAATCTCCTTTATTTATCTCAACGCCGGGCAGCAGCAAATGATATGGCTGATAGAGCGGAATCAGCCTTTATAAAGACCAAAGAACTTAATTATTTTTACAACAACACCCTGGCTGATGGTAAATGGAATGGGTTCCAGACTCAGCCATATCTTGCCTATGGCGGACCCTACCCGAACTCTTCATGGCAACAACCCGAGACAGAGGGGGTGGCGGATCCCGATTACATCTGGCCTTTCCTTGAACGCATCAATCTTCCGGAAGGTGCCGTGATGGGTGTCGCAATAGATGGCTCGGAGAAAGTCTGGCCCGGAGAAGCGACAGCACCGGTTCTGCCTGTTTTTAGTCCCTTTCAGACACAGTCGACACAATATATCGAGGTGTTTAATAAAGGAAAAGATGAATTCTCTTTTCGTATTCAAGCAGGAGTAGAGTGGATATCAATCAGTCCGGATTCGGGGATTGTTGATAAAGAAGTGCGTGCATTCGTGAAGGTCGATTGGAGCAGTGCCCCCAAAGGTGTGACGGAAGTGCCGATTACGGTCACAGGTCCCCGGGGGACATGTGTTATTGTTCAGGCTAAAATTCATAACCCAGAATTTGAGTTACAGGGAAAAGAAAAATTTATCGAGAGTAATGGATATGTTTCCATGGAAGCAGCACATTATACCGGTATCCGGAATACGAAGAAAATCCGGTGGAAGCTGATTCCTGATATTGGACGAACCGGTCACGGTATGACTCCTTTTCCGGTCACAGCACCGCGGCAGGTGCCGGGAGAAGACAGCCCATGCCTTGAATACAGGATGCATCTTTTCACGAAAGGACCGGTCACCGTATGGGCCTACCTCTCACCAAGGAATAATGTTCTCCATACAGACGGACTTAAATATGCAGTTTCCATTGATGATAAGGAACCTCAGATCATTAATATCACGACAGCTCTCAATTGTATTCCCATGAATAAATCATGGGAGAGAAATACATCCGATAATGTAAACCGTACCTCCTCGATCCATATTATCGATAAACCGGGGGAACATATTCTAAAATTTTGGATGGTCGACCCGACAATTGTCGTACAGAAACTCATCGTTGATACCGGGGGCTTGAAACCGAGCTATCTTGGACCGGAGGAGAGTTTTAGAAGTGATACATAGGTGATGCGGGAACATGCCGGTTGAAACATTCATAAAATTGGAGAAAGAAGCACGAAAATTATTAAAATGCATACACCGCCGATAACATATGTACTATTTTTCATTTTTCACTTTCGTATATTTACCGGATATTTAAAAAAATAATAGCAATCCTGCCATCTATACCATAGAATATAATTAATAAATTTGTGAGGGAAACATGATACAGATAAATGTTTTAAAAGCCGGAAGCGGTGATTGCATTATTATAAAAGATACGGAGAATAAAAAAAATATACTGATAGATGGCGGAGTCGCGGCGACCTATGAGTTTTCCAACAGCAAACGGAAAACAGAACCCGGACCATTACAGGAAGAACTGCAAAAAATAGCAGATGCCGGAGAGAGCCTCGATCTGGTCGTTTTAACTCATACCGATAATGATCATATCGGAGGGATTTTACGATGGGTTGAGTCTCCTCAATTTATCAACCATAAGGATCTTATTAAAAGAGTCTGGTTTAATTCCTACCGGACCATGGCCGCTTATTTTAATACGGAAGAAAAAGAGAAATGTCTGATTGATATTCAACCCTGTGTTGGCCCGGAAACGAGCAGCGCCCAGGGAAATAAGCTCGAAAATTATCTTGAAACCCATGATATTCCGTATCAGCGGATCATAAAGTTCGGATCCGGGTGGACAGTCGGTCCGATGAAATTGATCGTCCTTTCCCCGAATCAACAAACCCTGCTTACCTTTTTTAAGAAATGGGAAATTGAGAACCTGATTCCGGACGATGAGACAGCAGGAAAACAAACCGATTATGATCAGGCAATCGCCCAATTGATAGATCAGGATACCTACACCCCCGATGCATCCGCCCCGAACGGAAGTTCCATTTCCTTTTTTTTAACCTACAACAACAAGAATTTATTATTTCTCGGGGATGCATACGCGGAAGTTGTCACGGAATCATTAAAAGCCCTGGGATTTTCCGCAAAAAAACCCCTGAAAGCCGAGTACGTAAAACTCTCTCATCATGGAAGCACATACAACACAAACGACGAACTCTTAAGCTTGATCGATTGTTCACACTACATCATCTGTACAGACGGCTGCCACGCTCTCCCGGATAAAGCCTGTCTTGCCCGGATAATCGCCATGCACCCCCGGCAGAAAACCCTCACCTTTTACTTTAATTACGACACAGTCCGGCAGGCTGTCTTTACGGAAGACGAATTGGCCGAATGGAATATCCGCGCCCTGGAGATTGATGAGGTCAAGTTGTGAGTATTTCCCCGATCTACCGGGAATGTACGGTAAAAGTAAACCAGGGAAGCGGTTGTCTTGTGCAGCCGGAAAGTGATGAGTTCACCTATGTTTTTACAGCAAAGCATGTCCTGTATGACCGGGAAACGAACGAAGAGCTTCCACCCACTATTACCGAATATAAAACAACTATAGATATCAGCGGGTACCGGGTGTTTAAGCACCCGGATACACATATCGATGCCGCAATTATCCGGGTAAAAAAGATCCCGGATTTCAAAAGTCCTGTTTTAGAAAACAAACCGATTAAAAAGGGTGATGAATTCGTCTTATGCGGATTTCCCGAAAGCCGGAAGGATAAAAGTTCCGGGGAAGGAATCGGTTCCCTTGAAATGAAAGCGACCTTTGATTCTGCGGATGGGAAAATGATCTCGGCACTAACACATAATTTAGCAAATCATTCGGAGGTGGCCGGTTATTCCGGGGGCGGTATTTTTCATGAACATCAGGGGATTCTTTTTTTACATGGTATTCAGAGCAAGATGGATGATAGTATTGCGCAGAATGGCAAGGTGAGCTTCGTTCATATTTCAGCTTTTTTGGAGATTATTACAGAGAATAATCTGCCGGGATTCAGAACCAAGGCATCGACCGATAAAGAGACTGCCAGGGAACTCATCGATATTGTAAAAGAAAGAATTACAGAACACCTCGAACAAGAGAATTTTTCCCTTTTTCTTAACTATTTGAGTAAAGAATATTTAGAGAGTAAGAGTAATGAGCAATCGGTAATAGCAAAAGAAATTGCAGAAATTATTACCCTTGATAAAACACTTAATTCACCTTCTCTTCTTTTAAAATGTTTTTATCGATACATAGAAATAAAACGGAATTTTGATGAATTAACTGATATTAAAAATACTTTAAAATCAATAGTTTCATGGAAACTGCTTACTATGCTCGATAAAGATTTTTATGCCACATATACAATAGAAGATAAAAATGTCGGAATTAATATTGATTTGAATTTCAGTAAAGAGTTTGATATCGATAATTTTTTTGTTGAATTGAGTATTTCCGGTCTCTATAAAAAGAAACCGGAATTAGGAAATCCGGATAAACTAAGTGACTCTGAAAGCGGCATTCTGAAAAATACTGTTAAAGCGAAAAATGTAATTGATATTTTAGAACCAGGACCCGCAAAAAAGAATTTTATAAATTGTGTTCTTTTTTCATTATACAAAAAATACAATGAAAAAGATAAAGAATTTATTACCTATAA
>JAFGRV010000514.1 GCA_016934975.1 Spirochaetales bacterium
CAAATCCTTTTTTGCCATCCATGGCAGGATTTGCACTTGGCCGTCCCTGGCCGGCGCACACACGGATAGGTGGTTCCTTTAAGCCTGTTTGTCTGGTCGTTCAATTCTTGTTGGTCCATTTTTCATTCAGACATATTATTTCAGATAACGCGTTACTGCTTGCATTATCTGTTTCTAAAGTTCACATACGGAGCCCTCCTGGTATTTATGCCTTTTGTGAGTAATCTTTTTCCCACCCCCTGTCAAGACCTAGCCTCCGGTTCTCATGCTTCGAAGTCTTGACAGGGGCCGGTAAAAAGATTGCAGGGGATTTTAAAATAAATACCAGGAGGTCTCCTATGTCCAAACTTATCTATCAAAATCTTTCAAGCAAGGTTCTAAACTTGGCGTTTTCTGTCCACAATGTATTAGGTCTGGGGCTACTCGAAGCATGCTACGAAGGTGCTATGGTTGTCGAGTTAAAGCAGGCAGGTATTCCTTTCCAACGCCAGCAGGTTTTTCCCCTTTACTACAAAGGCGAACTGGTCGGGGCCTATATCGCCGACCTTGTCGTCGACGGCAAAATTATCCTCGAACTCAAGTCAGTTCAGGCGCTGGCTCCGGCCATGGTGGCTCAAACGCTTAATTATCTCAGGCTTTCCAAAATTCCTGTCGGTTATCTTATGAACTTCAATGCCACCAAACTACAGTGGCAGCGGTTTGTGGTTTAGCAGCCACTATTCTGCTTCCGCCAGCCAGGTTTTTCAGAATCCTTCTGCTGGGCCTGGCTGGCATTGAAAAACCGTGTCCATCCGTGTGTGCGGGGGGATGTGCGCGGAACCCGTGGTTCATATATCTTCTTTAATCCGTGCTCAATCTGTCCAGGATAATTTTTTCAGGCTTTCCACAATCACATTGTTAGCCGCCAATTGTGTCAGGCCTGTCACAACTTCGACGGGTACATTATCCGTCATCGCCCTGGATGAAGCCGGATTATTATGTCTCTTAATATACCATATTATCTCGTTTAAAGCAACAAAAATATGTTGAGTTATCAACCTGTTTATGGTATTATAGAATCAGTAATACATAAAAAGTACAATAGGTTTTGCACGATGAAAAAGAGGAGAAATTCTTACCATACAGACATTAAACTCGCCGTCCAACTCGATATTCTACCGGAGGAGCTTTATAGACAAATTCCCAAAAGTTCAATGAGCAGGTTCAAACATACCGATTATTCGTATTATTATGGCATGGAATATGCCGCGGGTCTGAAGGACAAACTGGAATTAACCCGGGAATTTATTCACGACAAAAAGGCGCGAAAAATATACAGGGCTTACCTCAATGTCCGCAAGGTGTTGATTCGTTTGTTCGTGAGGGTTCTCAAAAAGGTTTCATTCGAGGTTAAACGGAAACTGGTTTTTGCTATAGATAAATTCAGGTCCATCATCGGGTTCGAGAAGGTTCTGAAAATGCTCTCGGTCACCAGATACAGGTATCATCTATGGAAGAATGAGCTCAAATATCCCTGCCGGACTTCCCTTTTGCACCGTTGTTTTCGCACCCACCCGCAGCAGCTTTCACAAAACGAGGTCGAACGCATCCGGGAATTATTTTACAGTCCGGAATACCGGGGCTGGCCGGTTTACTCTATAGCTTTGCATGCCCGGCTTACAGGTAAACTTAGCGCGTCCGTTGGGACCTGGTATAAATATATCAAGCTCTTGAAACTACCCACATTCAGGAAACGCAGGCAATATGAAAAAAATAAAGTCGGCTTGCGGGGAGAACAGCCTCATGTTTATTGGCATGCAGATGTGACTATCCTGAAAACCCTCGACAACATTAAGGCTTACATCTATTTTGTCATGGACAACTTCTCCAGGTATATTCTGTCCTTCAGGGTGTCCCTCGTCCTTTCCGGAAAAATCATGAAGGAGAATCTGCGGGAAGCTCATGAGCGTTTTATCTCTCACAACAAAGATCCGATTGACGATGTTCTGCTTATAACCGATGGCGGACCGGAAAATTGTTGTGAAGCAGTGGAATCATACACCCAGCAGACAGAAGTCTCGCTGAAACAGATGATTGCCGGAAAAGATATCGTTTTCTCCAACAGCATGGTCGAGGCGGTTAACAAGGTAATGAAGTATCGTTATCTTTTTCATCAGGATCTTGCCAATTTCGGGGCCTTGCAGAAGTATCTGGAGAAAGCAGTACAGAATTATAATTGTGTGCGGCCCCATTACAGTCTGAAGGGACATACCCCCGAGCAAGTGCTAAAAGGGGAATTCCTGGACTATGCCAAATTGAAGGCCATGACTGCGCAAGCCAGGTTGATCCGCCTGGAAGAGAACCGGAATGCATCCTGCGGAGTGTGCAGTTGAGGAACTTTACACGACTGACTCGAAAAATGGATTGTCAAAGATCGGGTCACCGCCGATTGCGGTTGTGTCTATTTTCGCTGATATAAAATTTACCAGTAGTTTGAGAACCTTACCCCCTGGTCCCGATTAAGGAACCCGGGGATTTGGTTTTTCCTGGGTTTTTGCCCTGGCACCGCCTGCTGGAGGGCTAAAAATGAATAACAGTGCTTGTATTTTCTGAACATTTTACTGTTATTTGCTTGTTATCAATAATTATTTCTTCAAATAAATCTGGCAATGGATGGCTATTCGATTTTTTAAAATCAATAGTATGAACGGAAATTATTTCAAGTTCAGTGATGATCAAAATTATATCATTAAACAACTTTATATCAAATAAGTTATAAAGAAGGTTAAATCTTTCAATTAACTTTTTATTAACATCAATTAGCGTGCAATTTTGATCTACGCCAACACACACTGTATAGGAGTTGGCTTTTAGTATTACAGGTTCAATTAATTCACTTCGCCATGCAAAAGCATAATTATCATTTTGAATTGTTAGAACTCCAAATCTTTTATTGTATTTTCCATTCTCAAATAGAATGGGATAATTTAATTTATAGAATTCTTCTTCTGATATATCTCTTTTAATAATTTCCATCTCCTGTCTCCTATCTAAAAATCATTGGTATTATTGACGAAACACTTGGTGTAG
>JAFGRV010000515.1 GCA_016934975.1 Spirochaetales bacterium
AAATACCTTTTTGAACATCAATGATAATTAAACAAGATTTTTTATTCATTTTTTCACTCCTCTCTCTTTTTAACACCAATCACCTTCTTGTTTTCATCAGTTACATATTTGCCTTTTGACATGTCTAAAATCACATATCTATTATTCCATTTATCACACACTACTGCACATTTCCCGATTGGAATATCAAAAGGTCCATTGAGTATAGTACCTCCTGAATTTTTAATTTTAATTAAAGCCCCGGGAACAGATTGTACTTTAAAATCAATATTCATTTCCTTTCTATCGGTTTGTAAAACAACTTCTGCTATTCCGTTTTTCAAACCTAATCCCACAGACGTTTCCGTCCGCCAAAGAAGTTTTAATCCTAAAAGGCCGCAATAATAGTTAATACCTTCCTCCAGGTCGGATACATACAATTCCACACAATCAATATTATCAAACAATTCTGACATTTACATAACCTCTGTTATTTCATTACGCAGGCTACGCCCGCAACCCAAATAATTATTCTATTACGAAGTTACAGATGTGAAAATTTTTGATTTCCAGCGAACCTGCGTTTAGCTATTATTCCGGATATTCTTGTAAAAAAACAAGAATATCCGGAATAATAGCATAAAAATTTTTCACAATAAAAATAAAATCTATCTAACCGGTCATTCTTTAATTCGTTAGGTGACAATTTCCTGTCATGAAACATATGATGCAGCCTTAATAAGTCGTTTGATATCTCTAAGGCCGATCTTCCCTTTAAAAAAATTATTCTCTTTATTCACTTTATCCAGTTCATCACACATTTTTTCTGCATTCGCTTCGGCAACGCTTTTTTCATCTTTATATCCGGCGGAGACCAGTATCCGTGCAGCTATGGGACTCACCCACTGTATTCTTGTGAGATTAACAAGACAGTAAAGGGTGTCTATAAATTGAGTTTCGATTCCAAGATCACTTGATATTTCGGCTCTTTTTTTTGATGAATTTAAAACATTAAATACTAAAGCAGTATTTTTATAACCCTGCTTTTCTAATTTTTCAATATTTTCTTTGGGGAGCCAGTCGAATGAACTTATGGGATATGCTTTGGGGAAATAACTTTCTATTTCCCGCCTGAGTAATGTTAAATACTCAGAATCAATTCCACTCTTTTTTGAAATTGAAGGAATATTCTTAGCGTTTTTTAAATCTCTCCGTAAGTCTGCAAATGTAACATACCCGATTTTTTTAAGTACTTCAAAATTGTTTTTTATGTTTTCTAATAATGGACTACGACTTGGAACTAAATCAGTTTCTTCTATCCTTTTTTGCAATTCCTTAAGACTTATTTTTTCAGCATCAAGGTAATAATTCATGTTTCCTCCGGATCATTGATGTCATGTTTGTTTTATTCACCATTGTCTCTTTTTACCTCGTCTGTTTCGTATAACTTTTTTAGCCTGGCAAATTTGCCGGAAGCTGCAAGCAATGGCAATTTGGATAAAGCAAAGTTGAATCTGCTATGCTCTACGAGATAAAGGAGCTTTTTCAATCTATTGTAAACCCAGCCTTTATGAGAAAATCTTCCGAGACAACTCTTATTTTATCATGATAGGATGGCCATAAATTATGGCCTCCGGACTCAAAAGGATATAAAATACATTGATTGTCAAACTCCAGCATCTTGTTATAAAAATCAACTGCTTGTGAATATGATACAGTCTCGTCTTCTTGTCCGTGAAAAATAAGAACTGGCGGTAAGTTTGATTTGATATTTTTGTATGGCGATGTTTTTTCGATACGAGTAGTTTTGGGTAATATGCTATAAAACCAGGAATCCCGTTTTGTATCAAAACATGCACTATAGCAAATAATCGCATCGGGAATACAACTGATACTTATATCATCCTCCGGATCATTAAAGTCGGAGATAAGCCCGGTACAGAGAGCCAGATGGCCGCCTGCAGATTGTCCTGCGATAACTACTTTTTCCGGATTTATATGTAATCTGTCGGAATGTAATCGTACCCACCTCACGGCAGATTTTGCATCCATTACGCAATGGATAGGATTAATATCTTTAAAATTTGATAATCTGTAATCAAAGGTGATGGATATCCATCCTTTTTGTGCAAAGGATCTGCAATTTCTCTTGAATCCTTGCGCATTACCTTCGAACCATCCGCCCCCATGGAAAAACAATAGTGCAGGCCGTTTTTCATTCTGTGATAGTTGAGACGGAGAAAAGATATAAGCCTTCAGGCTGAATGTCTTCCCGGATTTGTATACTTCTACGGATTCTTTCCAGGCTGATATAATCTTATATTCTTTATATGTCTGACCATACGCATAGAGTATGCCGAAAATTATCATGATAAATATGAATACAATTTTTATTTTTATCATTCATATTTCCTTTCTATTGCTTATAACATTAAAGCAGCTCGACGCAGGTTAAGAAAAAATAACAGAACGGTAAAATCCGGATGTTCGGAAAATGAAACCCCTGCACACTGCTATTTCTTTAATACGATTTTATTTAAAATTTCTCCGGCGCTTTTTTCGAACTCTTTTCCATTTGTATTTATTTTTTCAAAATAAACGGATAATCCGTAATGAGCAGTCCCGAAGATAAAAACCGTAAAAAATCTTGTGTCATTTTCACTGCCGATAAATCTGATAAAATAAATATCATCGCTTTGACCGTAATGGTTTTCACCGATCTGCGTCTCCCTGGATTTCTGTGTCTCGGCTTTTCGATATGCTTCTATTAATTTCAATAAAGTGTTTGTAATTTCCGTCTCACTTAATTCGTTTTGATAAGAATATGTTTGAAATAGTAATTGTTCGTTTATTCTTTCCAATAATATCGAATCTTTATAATATCTTTTTTCCCATTTATGATTTAATTTTAATGAAAAAACTTTCTCATCGAGAACTGTGTTTTCATTTTTCGTACATGATAGTATCAGAATTAAAATTACAATGATAAAAGAAAATTTCCTCGTCATATTACTGCCCGCCTTTACACTCAACCTTACCGACGTAGAAGACGTTTTCGTTACATCTCGTGTGCTCAAAAACATTGAATTATCTGCGATTCATAAAAAACCTCAAGATAAAGCACCTATCGGTACTTATCCTGATTGTACTGACAAGGCCAAATAAAATCAACCTAAAAATTTACTTCCCCCGTAACCTCCTCATGCCTATCTCGAAAAAAATGTTCACGACGCTGTTGATGAACATCTTGCAGGGAAGCCTGTTTCCGTACCTCTTACCAATCCTACAGGGTGTAATGTTAAGTGGGATGGTAAAGATGCATATTGGATGCCTCCTGATTCGTGTGATTTGATGCTTTATGATATATACTCAACTGTTGAGAGCTTGTCATTTCCCGGTAGGAGATAGAGCCGGACCTGACATGGGTAAAAAAACTTGAGTTTTCACTTGAGTCCGGGGGTGCCGACACCGGTGAATGTATCCGCGTCCTGAAAGGCCATGATAGTTCTGTGTTAAGCCTGGTGATTTCCGTAAACAATAAAACACTCTATTCGGGAAGTGGGGACAACACAATTATTGCCTGGGACATTGCAGCGGGAAAACGGAAAGCCACGTTTGTACAAATGGAAAAAGGCATGTGGCTTTGCTATCTCCCGGATGGCCGGTTTGCCGGGCATCCGAAGGCTGTGCAATACCTTTGCTATATAGACTCAACGACAAAAGAAGTTTTTCCGGCGGAAGATCTGGTGGAACGTTTTTACCGGCCGGATGAAGTGGCAAAGGCGTTGGTGTGATTGAAATGAGGAAATAACTTATCAAACTACAATCGGAATATACTGTCCTGATTACCATCAGGACTGATAGTAATCAGGAATTTAATTAATTGTCAGTATATTTCACGGGGAATCACTGGTTAATTCATCTTATTTATATTCCGGATAAAATCAATGACATTCATCCACTCTATGCCATCTTTCGTCCCTATTGGAATGCGATCCAATGAAAGGACAATCTTTTGATAATTATCTTTTATTTTTGTTAAGGGCAAATATTCTCTTTGTACAACCTCGTCCGTGGCCAGAAGGTAGGTAACCTGTACATACAGCTTTTTATCACTTTTAACAGCAATAAAGTCAATTTCCCTGTCATCCTCTTTTCCCACATAGACGGTATAGCCGCATCGTTTTAATTCCATAAAAACTATATTTTCCAGTATTTGTGAAATGTCATTATCCCGGTAGCCCAGCATAGAATATCTTAATCCAAGATCTACAAGGAAATATTTTTCCATTCTTTCAAGGATTTTTTTTCCCTTTGTATCATACCTTTTCGCGGAGTAGATGATCATGGCATTTTCTAACGCATTAATATAATTATACACTGATTCTATCCCAACTTTCCGGTGCTGACTTTTCAGGTAATCGGCTATTCTCCCGGCACTAAATATTTGGCCGACATTGTCCATTATGTAAATGAGTATTCTTTCAAGCAATTCAGAATCCCTGATATTATTTCTTTGTACCACATCTTTAAGGACAACGGAATTGTAGATGCCTTTTATATATTGTCTTTTAACATCTTCATCGTCCGGCATGTGATGCAGCCCCGGAAATCCTCCATATTTAAGGTAATCGTTGAAGGCAGATTCAATAGCTTGTGTATTTTTAAAATCTACTTGGTAAAAATCAATATATTCATTAAATGATAAGGGATACAATTCCAGCTCAATATATCTGCCGGAAAGGTAGGTAGCGAGTTCACCGGATAATAACCGGGCATTGGAACCGGTTAAGTAGATATCACAATCCAAATCAGTCATAAAGGAGCGAATAGCTTTTTCCCAGCCTGTTACCTCCTGTATTTCATCAATCAGTAAATATATTTTTCCTTTAATAGTATGATTTTGAGCATTGCTTACTTTATTCATTATAAAGTTATAGAGTGATGTGTAGTTTCTGTACTCTTCATATTTCAATGATTCAAAATCAATTTGGATAATGTTGTTACTATCAATAGACCGGCTCATCAATTCCTCTGCCAGCAATCTTAAAAGATATGATTTACCACATCTACGAACTCCCTTTATGATTTTAATGACCGGTGTATCAATATATTTGGATAATTGATTTGTATAAAACTCCCGTTTATGCATAAAATATCCCTTTTAATTCTCTTATAAACGAATTATTTCCCATTTATTTCAAATAGTTCTTTTATATCGAAACTATATACAATTCCTGTCTACAGGTCAATACTTTTTATGGTGAAATCATTTTACCGAATTATAATTATACAAAATATGGAGTATACATTCAGAAGCTATGAACACGAGATTGAAAAAATTATAATTGAAAACCACCGTTTTGCCCTCTGCCGGCTCTACCTTCGTAATTGGCGACTACTTCACTAAAATTATTTATTTCATCATCACTTAAAAATATTGTTTTAATGAATTCTTTATATTCTATGAGTTCTTCTCTATGAAAATCGGATTGGGAACAAGATTTTTTTAGTATCTCAATAAATTCATCTATTCCATCTTTATTTATTTTCCATTTACAATATGAACCGACGAGTGGATATGAAAATACGGAGTTTTGTCTAAAGTAATCTACACTTTGAAATGTTTTATCGATATCTATGAGACTTGTGGTATGAATATATTTAGCCCATTTATGTAAATTCAGTCTCCACCAATTATTATCACAATAAACGGCAAATCCCTCATTTAATAGAATATTCGGTTCACGATGTAGCTTCTCAAATAGAAGTAAATGTGCAACCTCATGATGACCTATAGTCTTAATTTGTTCATTGTATGTCGCGTGAATATTATTTGGATAATAGCAAAATGTATTTATGATTATTTCTTCTTCAGGATCCGCGTTCACATTATAAGATTTTCCACAAGATACGGGATCATTAAAAAAATAAATATTTATCTTCATATCTGTTTCATGTTTAAGGATTTCACATACCCTGGAAAAACATTTTTCCTGAATTTTTATAATGTCCTCAATATCCCTTTCTGCGGGAGAATTGGGCAATACAAAAAAGGTATAATTATCAGATTCCATCTTTTTATATTTTGTTTTTGAAAGCATATTATTTTTCCTTTCTATCAAACTCTTGCTCAGGTCAAAGTTGAATTTTTCTTGAGAATCTGCGTTCGGCTATTTTGTATCATATTCTTGTTTAAAAAACAAGGATATGATACAAAATAGCATGGGTGCAAAGGGTGCAATGTGTTATTGCCGAAATTGGGTGCAAGACCTTTTTGGGAAAAAGGTGACTATTGATGTAACGTCCTGTTGCGAAAGATAATGCAAATTTCGGGAGATGATATGGAAAACGTAAATGAGCTCATGAATGATTTTAAAGTTCAGCTTCATAAAGGCAGGATACAGAAAGCCTACCGGTATATTTTCGATATATTTGCTGATTTGGGAAATGAATTAAAACAGAATCAAGATAAAATTATCAGCATCAATTCGTTGTATCATGGATACCTTGATATGACCTATCTGCCTGTTATGACTGATATTTTAAAACGAAATGGGTTGAAAATTGCGATAGTTTTCAATTATTCTTTATTTCAATTCGAAATATGGCTCTCGGCAGTTAACCGCAAAAAAAGAAATGAAGTTTTAGAAATAATATTGAAAAGTAAATGGAATAAATATACAACAGTTGAAAACGATGAAAATATAGATGCAATTATAGAACTTAAAATAAAAGGGATTATTGAATTTACTAATAAGAGCAGAATCGTATCCTTAATTAAACGAGAAACATTTACATTTATCAGGGAAATTGAAGAATTTATACTGGTAAATGTTATATAAACCCGGAACGTTATGTGTGAGTTTTAGCACAAAGAGAAAATGAATTTAAATGGAAAAGTATAAAGTTGTTTTTGATTCATTAAATTGGAATACTCCTTTACCTGGTGTAAGATATAAAATATATAAATATAAAAATAAACAAATGAGACTTGTTGAATATAGTAAAGAATTTATAGAACCAGATTGGTGTTCTAAGGGGCATATTGGATATGTTATCGAGGGAGAATTTACAATTAATTTTAATGGTAGCATCGTTACATATAAGACAGGTGATGCGATTTTTATTCCTCCCGGAAAAATGCATAAACATAAAGCAACAATCCTTTCTGACAAAGCAATTGTTTACTTGGTTGAATAAACTAATGGAGCATACCTTCTATTAACGCAGTTTCAATATTGAAAGAAGACTTTAATTCAGAAGCCAAAAATATATGGCACAATTTTAATACAACTATTCCTGCCGGTAAATCGACTCCCTGTTTTTTAGATTTTCCGGAATGAGAGCCTGTTAAAATAAATTTTAGTTCTTTTTTGTTTTCCATCAATCTGTGAATTGTAGATAAAACAGATGGAATTTTCAGAAATGAGGATGTGGTTCGTTCGGATCATTTCTATCAACCTATAATGTAGATTGATTTTAAATCAAATTTTTTAAAAAAATCAAAAAAAATGAAAGCAGCAGAACACTTTATGTAGTTATTAATAGTGAGGAGTAACTCTCTCATCAATATATAAATTGTAATAAAACTCAAGAATAAAAGGAGGGGCAATATGTCCGTTTCACGTATTCATGATTTTCATTTCGTTTTGAACAGGGGGATGAAAAATAAACTCAAAAGCCTGGAGTTATTTAAAAAAAATAAGAGTTTATCCGGGATAATGGTAACTATTTTGAAATTGCTGACTCCTATAATAAGGAAAGAACATAAATGGGGAAAACAGAGGTTTAGCAGGTATAGAGCTGTGTGTGATGATCCTGAGGAGGTAAGGGAAGATGTTCATGTATATGTTCCGGATGAATTGTATAGAGAGCTGAAATTGTTGCACCAGGATTTGAATTTTTACAGTATCGCGCAGTTGGTTCGCGGGTTGGTGAATTGTTTCTTGGAGATGGCGGATGTTTATAAAAATGATGTATTTCAGGAATTGCAAAAGGTTTTTGATCGTTGGAGGGTAGAGGACAAGGAGGATCGGCTAACATCTCGTGAGTTTTTACGACAATTGAAGCTAATAATTCGATTTTTACCGGGTAAAAATCGGTTAGTAACCGTATATAATAATGAATATTCGCCTTTTTGGATATTACGAGTATAAAATCAGGCAATCACAAAACCCCACCCACCCTCATTTTAACCTCCACAGACCGGAAATCTGTAATCCCCTTATCCCCCCAATTCTCACAACCGGCAATTGCTTATTTTCGTCTCCAGGATAGCTGTTAGATGAAGTCGAAGACTTAACACTTTTCCTTAATAAAACAGCTCTATTTTCAAATCCGTAATCTCCACTACCATATTTATTTTATATGTATAGTTAATAATTCTTTTAGGTCATTCGCCTTTTTATTAATTTCATTACTTTCAAAATGAGAAAGCTCAAATAATTTTACAATATCATAATATAATTCAGGTAATTCTAATATTTCAACAATTTGCTCTTTTATCCATTTGTCATAGGAAATTGGATACACCTTTTTTGATATAAATAAAGCCTGTAAGAATTCTTTGTATGCATTATATAGTCTGTCAAAACATTGAAAATAAAGGCCTCTTTTGATATACAATGAAATATGATCAAGATTATTTAATAGATACATGCATACTTCTTTTAGCCTTTTATTCCTTAATTCATTATCATAATATGGCAGCCATTTGTTTTTTAATTTTTCAAATTCTTTTCCATTAGAAAAAACAGATACGCTATAAACTAATAAATTACCAATTTCCAATTCAAAAGAATCGGGGCCGGATGTCCATTCTCTCCCTTCAGGTATGAATTTACCATTAAAAAAATCTACTTCGACATGAGCATATTTCCCAATATCCTTTAATTGCTTAAATGTATATTCATTTCTACAATAATCTTCCCAATCTTTTTGTATTCCTGCAATATTTTCTTTAGTAACCTCTGGTTTTATTAGTACAGCCATATCCAGACAGCTATCAGGAGAAGCTTTACCTCTCGCGCAAGAACAAGTTAATACTACCGAATCTACCTCACGTAATTTTGAGAAATATTCTACAACTTTTTCTGCTGCTTTTTCATGTTCATGAGTTGGATAATATTTGACTATCTTCATACTATCTTATTCTCTTCATTTATAAAGCAAAGTGTTCGTTTTCCATCTTATCTGATTTCCCACTCGCTTTTTAAAATTCCATACATAATTAAATCTTCCATTTTATCCCATTTTTTAACATGCTCTCTTAATGTACCCTCTAATTTCATCCCTGTTTTTTGCATCACTTTTCCCGAGGCGGGATTTCGTGAAAAGTGATTTGCCGTAATCTTATGAAGATTATGATTTTTGAATGCATAATCTATGAGAGCAATTGATGCTTCCGTACAATACCCTTGATTCCAATAAGGTTTTCCGATCCAATATCCTAATTCCGCCCGGTTAAATTCTTTTGTGACAGTCAAACCGATGGCACCGATGATATCATTCTGCGGTTTTAATGTTATTGCGTAATTTATCAATTCTCCCGATTCATATTTGTCCTGGTGAGTTGAAATCCATTCTTCCGCTATCCCGTCTTCGTAGGGATAAGGAATATTCAGCGTTGTATCTGCCACTGAAAAGTCCCCGGCAAATTTTTGGACTAAGGCCGCATCGTCTACTGTGAATGGTCGTAATATAAGCCGTTTTGTTTCAAGTATTTCTCTGGTTTTCATGACGTGATTTCTCCTAAGATGAGGTTATGCGGATTCTGATAACACCAGGTTCCGGGAAGTTCAACACAAAAATAGTATTCCCGTTCCTCACAACCGGCAATTGATAATCTCCGTTTCCAGTATTGCCGTGGCGCCGATAGCTTCCAGTCTATCCATGTCGTTCGCCACTTCTTTTTTCCGGACCATGACTTTGACTGAAACCCAGTCCGGTTCGTCCAGCTCGGAAATTGTGGGCGCCTCAAATCCCGGGGTGATTGCTTCCGCCTGCTTTAACGCCTCCCGTTTGATGTTATACTCAAGGAGGCTGTATTCCTCCGCTATCAGTATGCCCTGAAGCCTCCGGATTATTTTTTGTACCTCCGGAGATGCTGATACTTTTTTATTCGCGATCATGACAGTCTGATATGAGTTGATTTCCTTAAATACCACAAGTTTATTATCCCGCAAGGTATCCCCGGTCTCTACAATGTCCACGATTGCGTCCGCAAGCCTGAGACCTACCATGATCTCCAGGGCACCCCCCATCTCGATACAGGTAATGGATACCCCCGCTTCATCAAAATATTTTTTCGTGATCACCGGAAAGGAGGTGGCGATTATTTTTCCGTCAAGGTCTTTTATGTCTTTTCCCTGAAAATCTTCTTTAACCGCCACACAGAGGCGGCAGCGGCCGAAATTAAGAGGGAGGACTTCATCAACCCTGGTCACATTCCGTTCCACCAGGAGATCGCTTCCGGTAATCCCCATATCGATCACCCCGGAATCCACGAGTATGGGAATATCGTCGGTCCTTAAAAATATGATCTGGAGATCCGCGTTTGTACAGGTGGAATAGAGAAGCCGGTCTTTTACCCGGAAATTGTACCCTGCCTTTTTAAGCAGGTTGATGGTAGGATCTTTGAGTCTTCCTTTATTGGGGATCGCCAATTTAATCATTTTTTCCTGCAAAGGGATCATTTTTCAGTTCTCCTCCGTTTTTCTTCAAGTCCGCTTGTGCCGAACCTGCGGTATAATTCTTTTTGAATATCGCTTAAAAGTATATTTTTGTGTCCCGCAAGGACAAAGGTATGAAACAGCAGATCACATATTTCATAGACAAGGTGATCTTTATCAGCCTCTCCCGCTGCTTCACAGACTTCCCCTGCTTCCTCGGCTATTTTGCCGCATATTTTTTCCGTGCCTTTGGAAAGAAGCTTTGCAACATAGGAGGTTTCGGGGGTTGCTGTTTTACGCTCCTGGATAATAGCAAAAAGCTCTGTGAAAATATCGTCATAGTTCATGGAAGAGACTCTATCAGAAAAGCTCTTCGTGTGCAAGGAGATCCCCGAAGGTTGGGAGACTTCCTTGTCATGTGGGAATTGTGGGGTTGTTATTGCGATGTGTTGAAGTCCGGCAAAGATGATGTAAGTTATTCTTTATTTTCCACGAGTATCTTGTTTGTGACACTCTCATAAATCCTGCTTGAAATCGAATAATAAATTCCTCCGGGAAGTGACTTAAGAATAGAAATAAAGGCAAGGATCAGTTTATTTAAAAATCCCGGAACTATAATGACTTTATTTTTTCCTATTGATTTTAAAGAAATCCGTACCACCTTTTCCGGACGCATCCACCGGATGATCCCCACATTTTTGCACTGCTCCCGGGTCATTCCGATTTTTTCGTGAAAATCCGTCCGGGTAAACCCGGGACAGAGAGCCTGCACTTTAATATGATCCGGTTTTAGTAACATGAAGAGAGCTTCGGAAAATATATTAATATAGCCTTTTGTGGCTGAATAGAGAGGGCTGGAGGGGGAACTGAGCATCGGTGCCATGGAAGAGACATTGATAATAAAGCCTTTGCCGTTTTTTCTCAGTTCGGGAACAACCGCGTGAGTGATTTCCGTTGTTGCGTTGACATGAACATCAATCATTGTTTTTTGGTGAGGATAGGTATCTTCGAAAAACTCTTCGGCATGTCCGAACCCCGCATTATTAATGAGGAATTCGATGTTGCCTGTTTTTTTTACCACCCTTATAAACTCCGTGATATCCGGTTGTTTCAGAAAATCGGCGATGACCACGGTGACTTCAGTTTTATAAGTCTCCCGGATATCCCGGGCGACTTTTTCAATCACCTCTTTCCGCCTTCCTGATATAATAAGATTATAACCCTGCCCGGCAAGCTGCCTGGCAAACTCGGCTCCAATACCGCTCGTTGCCCCGGTAATGACTGCGTAGGTGTTTTTCTTTGCTCTCATTTGTTCCTTCCTCTTTGGCATTTGAATTATTTATTATTGTATTTCCGTGCGTTACCGCTTTTTACTCTAGGGAATCCTGAGTTATCTTGTCAAGAGTGCATTATCATATACTTCCGGATAGAGAGTCCTTATTTTACCCCCGGAGAAAAAACATCCCTCTTTAAACAAAAAGTGAGAATCAAAGAAGCGAGGGAGGGCATGTACACCAGGGTGAATGGATCTGCCAGAGTACTAAAAAGGAGTTGATAGCAGAGAAGGACGACAATGTTCAGTCCCATGATCATTAAAAAGAGAACGATTCCGTGGATTTTCCGGTTTTTCAGGAGACGATGGTAAACGAAGACAAAAATCGCATTAACCACAAAAACCGTCACAAACATAAACTGTGTGGTGAGATCTCCCGCAGCTTCACTGATATTTATGGTATTCCCCGAACCGGTTTTCACCGAAGTCTCCTCGAATTCCAGGGTATATCCGCCGATGAATAGCAGTGAGATTGATGAGATTGCGTAACCTATGTATGCAAAGCAAGACAATGCTATGGCCCGGACCACCTCACCGGCAAGGGGAAAGCGGGTAAAAATACTCTTGTTTTGTTCTTTGGCCTGCTGGGTAATAAAAAGGAGAATGGAAAACAGAAGGGTTTGAATTCCAACTTCCACATACCCCATAAGATGGTACCACAGAGGAAACCGGGAATAGATGTAGCCTTCGATAGAAGAGGGGGCTGCTGCCGGGGTATTTAAGATACCAAAGATAAAAATAACTCCCCAGATAACCAGCCATCCTTGTTTTTTGGAAATCCAGACCGGTTTTATAATCCACAGGCCAAGGGCAAAAAGCAGACCCCGGATAGGCTGAAGGAAGGGCCCTGCCATGGCAACAGGATCACTGACCGGACGCATATAATTTTTGATCACATCAATCGTAAATATGCTCGCGTAATCAAAAATTTGATGGAGCAGAAGCCCGCAGAGAAGATAGGTCACCGAATGGATGACCACCACACGCAACGTAAAGTTTAGTATTTCTTTTATTGAAGGTCTCATATATTTCTCCTTTATCTCACAAATTTTGAAATTGGAACTTTTTAAGTTCCTTATAGAGTTGAATATAGGCTGAGAATAAGTACGGCACCATAGGAAATTCTTACTAAAGAGGGGAGAAAAACAGAAAGACAATAATTTTAAGAGATTGATATGTTTATTGTGAAAAATAGCAGAAGACAATTAATGGTGAAGAAATTATAAATCATAGTCGGAGATTTCCGTGAATTGCCCCATCCGGGCTTCTTTTGTCCGGTTAATGAATTCCACCCGGCTCCGGGTCGCTGTTTTCTTATAAAGGCTGTAGATTTGATTTTTAATTGTGTTTTCCGCTTTCCCAAAAGTGTAAGCCATTTCCTTGTTACTCATGCCTTTAATTAAAGCCACTGCCACCCGTTGTTCCGAAGGAGTTATTTTATAGTATGTAAAAAAGTTCCGGGGAATGTCCCGGGCTATATTCCTCGTTTCCCGGGGAAGGTATTCCCGCCAATCCAGGATATTGATGATGATATAGGATAGGGCCAGAGAAAAGATAAACCCTTTGTCGATGGAAAAAGGTCGGAAAAAGAGAAACTCCAGAACTCCCAGGGAAATAGAACTTCCGATAATAAAAAGATCAAGGCGGGTTTCCTTAAGTTTTTCCGCCCTGATTTCCGGCGGATTTTTCCTTGCCATTATAAAGAAAATCAGAGTAAAAAAAGCGATGAGTACTCCTGAAATGGCTATAAAGGGTATAATCCCTTGTGAAAAAATTAAGGAAACAACGGCACATCCTGTTGTCCAGATGGAATAAAAAATTAAAAAAAAGGAATCTTTCCTGTCCCATGGTTTTTTCCTGAGTAAGGACATGAAATAACAAAAGCTTCCTAAAAGGGGAATCGAGAGTATCAGAATAATTGGGGAAAACAGAAACATCAGGGAGTAAGGCGTGTTAATTTGCAGGTAAAGAATAATCAATGCCCAAATGATGATAATGGTATAAGAAAGCTTAAACCGGATAAATCCAAGGATTTTTTTATCATGGCTGAGAGAATACTGAAAAAACAATACCCCCATGATCACAATACCCGAGAGAAGGGATATGATGTAGAAGATAAGATAAAGATGAACCATAGACTATTGTATCCTATGATAAAAAAAAAGGCCAGTTTTTTGGAAAACTTATTATTAAGGAATCTTTTAGAATAGAAAACAATAAATGATGGTTTATTGTTTTTTTACGATAATATAATAGATCCCTTCCTGCAAGTTGTTTATACTATACGTTGGGGAGTTTTCCCGGAATGACAGCGGTTTTATGGTTTAATCGATTATTCGTAGGGAGGAAAGATGAAAGAACAAATTTTTCGTGAAAATGATATCATTAATTCCCGGTATAAAGTTCTTTCTCTCATCGGGCAGGGGGGGATCGGGACAACCTACCGTGTACGGGATATAACGACGGATACTATTGTCGTTTTGAAAACCCTCGATCTCCGGGAAGTGAAAGACTGGAAAGAAATCGAACTCTTCCAGCGGGAAATATCAGCCTTAAAAAATATCCGGCATCCCTTTATTCCGGATTATTATGATAATTTCGAACTCACCTGGGATTCGAAAACATTGTATGTATTGGTGATGGAATATATTGATGGAAAGAACCTGTATCACCTTGTAAAGGAGGGGACCCGATTTAAGGTTGATGAGGTGAAAGAGATTCTAAAGGATTTGCTTTCCATTCTCTCTTACATTCATACCATAAACCCGCCGATTATCCACCGGGATATAAATCCGAAGAACATAATCCGCACACCTTCCGGGGAAATTTTTCTTGTTGATTTCGGGGCAGTGGGTTCACTTGTCACGGATACAATTGTCGCATCAACCTCAAATACCTTTGTCGGTACCATCGGGTATATGCCGCCGGAGCAGCTCTACGGCAAGTCATTTCCCGGATCGGACATTTATTCCCTTGGTGTTACCATGTTGTTTCTTCTCTCAGGAAGAGAACCGTCTTCCTTCAATTTAAAGGATTTGCGCCTGGATTATAAAGCTTTTGTGAATATATCCGGGGAAATGGAGAACATCCTCGATAGCATGATAGAACCTGATCAGGGAAAGAGAATACAAAGCGCACAGCAGTGCCTGCTTTTATTGCATAAAGAGAGGGTCCGGAAAGAGGTGCTCGCGAAAAAGAAGGAGCAGCGGGAGCAAAGGAAAGTCCCGGAAGAGAAACCGGCTTGCAGTGACGATACGATTTCCGGACTTTGCGCCGTGGACAGTATAATCGAGATAAGGAGAAGGAGAGAGGAAATAAGAAAGAAAGAGAAGGAAATGAGTGAGCAGCGACAGGGACGGCGTGGTGAAGAAAAGGAACGAAGAGAAGCGAAGAAGGCGCAATCGGCTCCCCGGCGGGTATTTGTACATAAGTCCGTGAGTGGAGTGGTCTTATCAGTCAACCAGAGTCCAATACCTAAGTTTATAAGAAATAGATTCTTGTCTGATACCATAGCTGCCATTATCTTTTTTTTCGGAAGCCTTACTGTGTTTGCCCCCCTTGTTATCGGCTTCAGGGTGGATTCGGCGTTTGCTCTTTTCTTTAAAGATGAAGTAACGGATATTATTATGATATTTATTTTGTACGTAATCCTCATAGTGCTTGTTAAATTGATACTGTCAATTCTCTGTCGGTTCAAAGGCTTTCATCTGGTGCTGACAAAAAAGGATAATATCCTTATGTACAAAAAACAGCCGGACAAACCAATGGCCATTGGGAAGAAGAGTGACCTTACGATTACTCTTAATTTTACCGGAAATCCCCCCGGAAAAACAGGTATGGGCATAAAAGCGTGGAATAATATTTCTTTTTCTATCGGGAAACGTACATTAATGGACACTGGATTCAATCATAAGGATGCCGAAACAGTGCTGGCATTTTGTCAAACTCATCATATAAAATTGGAAAAATATTCATAGAACATGTTCCCGGGAGAGACTGGAAATAATGGCATAAATGAGTATACTTTTTTTATAACCTGTTGATTAAGAGAGAAAAAGGGAGAAAGAAATGAAAATAAAGAAGAAAATTCATGTATTGAGTGCATTGCGCAACCAATTTACCGCAGGATTTGTCTCTGTTGTTCCCATAACCTTAAGTATTTTTCTCTTATACCAGGCGTTCATTCTCCTGGATAATATCATCGGGCGTTATTTTAAGCGATTTTTCGGATTTTACTATGTGGGAATAGGAATCGGGATCTTGCTTCTTATCATTTGGGTTGCAGGTCTTATCACTTCAAGTTATTTCGGGTCTAAATTAGTTCAGTTTCAGGATTATATTATCACCAAAATACCGGTACTGGGGACTATATTTAAAACAATTAAACAGGTGAGTCACAGTATTCTCTCAGATACAAAGGGTTCTTTCTCTCAGGTGGTGATGCTGGAAGTTTTTCATAAGGGATATTATTCTATCGGATTTATTACTAATGACAAAAAAGTACCGATAGGAGAAAATAAATCGGGTTTTGTTCATGTCTATGTTCCGACATCTCCGAATCCCACTTCGGGATTTATTATGCTGGTAGAAAAAAAGAAACTGATAAAGCTTGATATCCCTCTGGAAGAGGCTTTTAAGGTTATCATCTCCGCCGGTATGGTTATTCCGAATAGATATAAATAGAAGGATGTAAAGGAATATATAATTGAAAAAAAGATATAGAATCGGGTTGCTCATTGATTGGGTTGATTCTTATTACCATCAACAGATTATTTTGGGTGTGATGGAGGCAGCCCGGGAATGTGATATTAATGTTCTCGTGTTTTGCGGAGGTTCTGTCAATGCACCGGAAAAATGGGAAGCGGCACGGAACAGAATTTATGCTCTGGCAACAAAAGACATAGTCGATGGACTTATTTTTGCATCAGGCTCCTTATGCCGTAACTGCGGTATTGATTCATTCATTCAATTTACCCGGCAATTCTACTCACTTCCTTTTGTGAGTATGTGTGAAGAAATTCCCCATGGATATTCCCTTCTCATAGATAATTCGAAAGGATTTAAAGAACTCATAGATCATATGATCCTCACCCATCAATGTAAACGGATCGGTTTTATAAAAGGGCCGGAGAATAATCTCGATGCAAATCTGCGTTATCAGGTGTTTTGTGACCGGATGAGTGCCCATCAGCTTAAAGTTGACAGTTCACTCATTGTAAATGGAGACTTTTTGCAGAAATCCGGGATCCAGGCGATTTCGACGTTATTGGACGAGCGGAACGCTGCATTTGACTGTCTTTTAGCGGCAAATGACAATATGGCTCTTGGAGCAATTGAAGCCTTGCAGAAAAGAGGGATTGATGTCCCCGGGCAGGTGAAAGTATGCGGATTTGATGATATGGCAATCTGTACGATAATTAAGCCCGGGATCTCAACCGTCCGAATTTCTCTCTCCCGGCTTGGGCAAAAGGCAGTACACCTTCTCGCTGCCTCCCTCGAAGGAAAAGAGATTCCTCTTAAAACCTATATTGAAACAGAGCCGGTAATCCGCTCTTCCTGCGGATGTAATAATGAAGGTTTCGGCATGACGACAGATTTTTCTTCGGTGAGTCTGCATCAGAATGATTCCGGTTCTTCGGAACAGAAAGAGAAAGATCCGGGACCCGCAGATCTCGCAGCATGGTGTGATAATCTTATAACCGGTCTTATGGAAAATAAAACCATCCCCTCTGCCGGTATTGATATCATCCGTGCTTTTCTTGAGAGCATTAAAGATTCGGAAGATATAAAGCACGAGGAAGAGATGTTTGCCAGGATTAATGAATGGCTCGTCCTTGAAAACGGATTAAAAGGTATTCTCTCGCTTTTTGATTTTATAAAAAATAAAATAATTCCTCAATTATCAGAGCAAAAAGAAATTCAGCGCGGATATGATCTTCTTTTTGCTTCCACACAAAAAACGATGGAGCATTACAAATTTATTTTTTTTAGCCAACGGGAACTGACACGGGGCCATTTTGCCTGGTACCGGAACCTTGTCTATGGCTCCCTTGAGGATCCGGAGATCAATGATTTTATAAATATGATTGTAAACCGTATTCAAGGAAGTGTAAAAAGTGTGAATTGTATTTTGCATATTGATTCTCTTCCTGATGAGTCGGGAATACTTCCGGAATCCAGGATTCTTTTGACCTGGGATTACAAGAAAGCATATTCGAAGCATGATGAAGAGATTTATTTTCCCACCCGCATTCTGCTGCCGGAAAATATGTTTCCCCGGGACCGGCAATATGTTTTACATATTGAGCCTCTCTATTTTAAAGACTTTCAGTTTGGTATTATGATCTTTGAATTGGATCTGAAGCTGGATGATTTTGATATTTTCCGGATGTTTCTTTTTAATGCCTTTAATACATTTATTATTATAAAGAAACTGCAGCAAACATTTCTACAATTAAAAGAAACCCAGAAAGAGCTCATTAATTCTGAGAAAATGGCTGCCCTGGGAAGATTGGTAGCAGGAATTTCTCATGAAATTAATACGCCCATAGGAGTTACGCTTACGTCTTCCACATATCTGGAGGATATTACCACCGATTTATACAGATCCTTTACAGCAGGAACTCTCTCAAAGAAAGATCTGGAGAGATATATTGATAAAGCCACAGAATCTACCCGCCTCATAAAAAGTAATATGAAACGGGCAACAGAACTCATCAGGAGTTTTAAGAAAGTTGCTGTTGACCAATCGGCAGAAGAAATGCGGCAATTTAATGTGAAAGATTATATTGATGATATCCTCTTAAGTTTAAGGCCCCAGCTTAAAAAGTCCAGTCACAAAATTATGATCGAATGTTCTCCGGATATTTCTATTTACAGCTATCCCGGGGCGTTTTCCCAGATTCTGACAAATTTTCTTATCAACTCCCTGACTCATGGGTATGATGATTCGGAGAGCGGACATATTATGATAGCCATTACTTTAAAAGAGGGAATATTATATTTGACATATCGTGACGACGGAAAAGGGATTGATAAAAAGAATGTTAAAAAAATATTTGAACCTTTTTTTACGACGGCGCGGGCGCAAGGCGGAACAGGTTTGGGCCTTCATGTTGTGTATAATCTTGTGACACAAAGGCTTAAGGGTACTATTACCTGTCAAAGTAAAATCGGGAATGGAACTGCTTTTAAAATATCTTTTCCCGTAGAAGATAAAACAATAGCTCCCGGGTAGTTCTTTTATTGCAGTATTCCGGGGAATTCGTCAATAATATTAAGAAGATACCATGCTTCCCTCACAAAAGCCCGGGAATTAAAATCTCCTGCCAGACCCTGAGTTATCTTCGCCGCCGGATTATGACTCCATAATGCATGCTGATACCAGGGGGTCCCGATAGGAACATTTTTTGATGCAGTAAGAATATCTTTTGCCAGGTCCTGAAGGAGTTTTTGGGCTTTTTTATCTTCCGTGAGTCCTGCCATCCGGAGAAAATAATAGGAACATTCAAATCCGCGAAAAACAAGCCGGTTTCTGGAAAAAGAATCGATCATTCCGATAACATTTTCAAAAGGAGCAGGTGAGGATGATGTGTTAAAATAGATCCATGGCAGAATGAGATGAATAAACAGATCCGTATTTTTAATTGGAAAACCGGAGTCAATGAGGTTTACCACTGTCTTCAAAAGAAGGAGACTCGTTGAAAAACAGGGTTTTTCAGAGCTGTCAAGAGCCGGAAGCGTATGAGGGAGGAAATCATCGAACAGGAAATCCTCTTTGATCTTTTTGATCGCTTTTTTATACTTTTCTTTTTGTGTTTTGTTATATATTTTAATCAAAGGTTCGATAAACTCAAGACTGAGTAATGATTGCTTTTCCGGAGTAAGTGTATCCATATTAAAATCGGATCCAAAATCGATGAGCTTATTTTTGAAATCGAAGAAAAGATTGATACATTTATCCGCGGCCATAAAATACTTATTATTATAACATCCTTTTTGTTCGAGTATCTCCGAAAGAGTAAGCAGGTAATTTGAGATGTGAGCGGAATGAAGGATTGATGCAACAGGGGCTTTAATAATCGTGCTGCGGTTCTCTTTTATCATGTTTTTATCGGAACAACTTAATTCCCATTCTTTGGAGGATAATGAGAAACATTCAAAAAATATACCTCGCGGATGCTGAGCTTTCAGTACAAAATCCGCATATTCCAGGGATGTTTCATGCAATGACAAATCAGTATCAAAAAAACGCTGAAGCAGGCACGCAAATCCGGCAGTTGTTGAAGCGGAAATACTGTTTGTATTTTCACTGAGTTTCGGACCTGCAATTCCCTGGTTGTTTACTCCCAGGGTCGAAATAGTTTTTTCGATACCTTTTCTAATAATATCCTGGGCTTCACCTTTGGAAAAGGATATTTGTTTATTAAAAAGAGTACGCCACCTTTTGTGTCCGCGGGTTATGGCTAATGAGAATATTTTCTTCTCTTGTTCAATAAGAACATGAAACCCGATCTCTTTTTTCAGGTTCCCTTCGGATACAAAAAAGTTTTCTTCCGGACCTTCTATAAAACCCTCTGTGTTTGCGAGAATCCGGGGGAGTTTTTCTTTTGGCGGATAGATAATTTCGGTCCGTAATTTTTTTCCCGCACCTACGGGGACGACCCCCACGCTGATACTCCCCTGATCTTCCGGTTTCCCCGGTATTGACGCGGAAATCATAATACTTTTATTTCCCGGAAAAAGAAATATCGAAGACGGGTAGGAGAGGCGTTCACCTTTAAGAATAATCCGCTCTCCCGGCACATTATCCCCGCTGAGGAGGCCGGGAAAAAAGTATGGTATTGAATAGTAATCCAGGAGATCCAGAGTAAATAAGAGAGAAATTTTACCTGCCGGTATAATCTGCCAGTATCGTTTTACCGAGAATCCTTTTTCATGTTCCGTAATCGTATCCGTTTGCACAGATGTAGGAAAAAAGACATTTACTTTATTCCCATCCAGGACAATACTCTCCGGTTTTCGTAATATCTTGTCCCAGGAATAATGATAGTCGAGGTGGAAGGTGAAACCACTCTTTTTTATTTTTATCGTTTGTGAATCAACTTGAATTATATCCATGATGGTACTATATATATCACAGGCAAGGCACTATCTGCAACCTGAATTTTTTTATTTTCGGAATTTAGTAAATTTAATGAGAGATAAGGCGTCTTTTTTTATCCGTATAATTCTTCTTCCCACTTCTCAATCCGGCTGATAGGTTCGCCAAAGGAGCGGAAGAAATATTCCACGACCCTTCTGTTTGGGAAGTGAACATTGTCGTGATAGAGCTTATAGATACTCGATTTTACATCATTAAATAAAAACCACCCGACTGCTATCCCCGCGCTTCTGCTGCGCCCTTCGTCGCAATGGATTACCATATTCCTGCAATTTTTATGTTTTTTAAAAAATTCAAGTATTTTTTCGAGATGATTCTCGTTAAAGAGATATAAATTACTATCCTTATCATCCAAATCATAAAACTGAAGTGTGAGAATATCCCTGTAAATCTGATCATTTTCCAATTCAAGAAAAGATGACCGGGGATTCGTAACTCGAATTAATACATTATATTGTTCAGGTGGTAATTTTAATGAAACTACCTTTTTTTTATCCAGGATGAATGTCCCCATGTGTAAAAAGTAAATAAAAATACCCCGAG
>JAFGRV010000516.1 GCA_016934975.1 Spirochaetales bacterium
CGATCAGGTTAGAGCACTCAGTCTTCAGCACATGGAAAATATCGAATTAAAGCATAAAATAGGGAAAAAAGCGGCGGAATTTGTTAAACCCAACACTTCGATTATTTTAGATTCAGGTTCAACAGTAACTGAACTCGCTAAACAGATTATTAATACAAAAGATTTACGGGTAATAACCAACAGCCTGAATATCGCTCTCATGCTCGGCGCAGAACCTGGTATAGAAGTCCATGTGACCGGAGGCGAATTTAAAGCTCCCACACTCTCTCTCACCGGCGAAAAAGCCGCACATTATTTTGACAATATGAATGTCGATCAATTATTTCTTGCCGCGGCGGGGGTGACATTAACAGCCGGCCTCACCTATCCCGGATTCAGTGATCTGCCTGTAAAACAGGCGATGATAGAAACCGCACAAAAAGTGTACTTACTCGTGGACTCAACTAAAATAAACCGTCCGGCCTTTGCCGCTTTAAATGTTTTAGACAGAATCGATTACATGATTACAGACAGTGGAATCTCCGAAAACCAATTAAAACAATTTGAATCTCTCGGAATGAAAGTCATTATTGCTTAATAATTGAAGTATTTTCGGATTGAAGTATTTTTTTTATCATTGCACTCAAAAAAAATTCAACACCGGCACAAAAAAGCCTCTTCCTCCTGATGCCTTCGTAAACAAACAGGAACATTAAATTTTTCCTTTCCTCTTTAAAAACAAAGCTATAATAAATATTCGAAAGATTTTAATTACATTTAGTATTGTTTTTAAATATTAACTTTGTTTTATTTTTGAATTATAACTTATTTCTTTCGATTATTTACTTTTTGACTTGACTTTTTTTTCTTTTTCAGGTAGAATACCCCTGTGAATTGAGATTTTAGAAAGATTTCTTAAATCTAACAAAAAAATATAAAGGAGAAATTTATGAGGAAAACCTTGGTAATTTGTTTTGTATTGTTATTCCTGTGTGGAATTTCAATGATTGTATCTGCTGCCGGAAATAAAGAAACAGCAAAAAAACTGATGGTAATTATTATGCCGGATAATTCCAATGTGTTTTTTAAAGCAGAAGCAGACGCGGCTAACGCGAAAGCTATCGAGCTGGGATACGAAACTCTCGTATTGGATCATCAGGACGATGTCACAAAACAGGCTCAGTATATTGACATGGCAATATCCAGGAAGGCCGCCGCGATTATTCTTGATAACGCGGGTTCGGATGCTTCAATTGCTCCGCTTCAGAAAGCATGGGACGCCGGCATCCCTGCATTTTTAATTGACCGTGAAATAAATAAAACCGGACTCGCGAAATCGCAAATTATTTCCGACAACTACCAGGGCGCGACACTTGGGGCGGAAGAATTTGTGAGACTGATGAATGAAACCGGGAAATATGTTGAATTATGGGGAAATCCATCAGACAACAACGCGCATATCCGTTCCAGAGGCTATAATGATGTGATCGATCAATATCCTAACATGGTGCAAGTTGCACGGGAAAGCGCTAACTGGAGCCAGGATGAAGCTTTTACAGATATGGAAACCATACTTCAGTCACATCCGGATATTAAAGGTGTGATTTGCGGCAACGACACAATGGCATTAGGCGCGCAAGCAGCGTTAGACGCAGCTGGAAAGGGTGATGTTATTGTTATCGGTTTTGATGGAAGCGATGATGTCATAAACTCAATTAAAGCGGGTAAAATCGATGCCACAGTCCTGCAGCCATGTACCCGGGGAGCGGAAATGGCAGTGGAACAGGCGGATAAATTCATTAAAACAGGATCAACCGGACTTCCTGAAAAACAATCTGTGGATTGTACATTAATTACACCGGTAAATGCAGATAACTTTGAATTATTTGCTCCTAAATAAATTGCATTCTCATTATTGTTAAACAAAAAAGAGACGCGTATTTTGGCTATATCAGATTATGCGTCTCTTTCATTGAGGATGTCCGGCGGCCTCAAACAATGTTGATCAATACCTTCATTACAATATATTGGGGAGTGATGATTAAACTTATAGGCTATAAAGGAAATATACTAAGAGAGGGAATTATGATAGATATTATCAATCTTTTGAGTACATCGAGGATGAGAAAAAACGCCGCGCTTTATAAAGGCATCATCTGCCTGTTGATATTATGCATAGTTCAATTGTCTTTTCTGTCTTGTAAAGTAAAGATTGTTAAGCTTGATGAACGTATTCAAAAAAATGAATCGGTTGGTTCTATTACCGAGTTTAATGTGGCCGAGTATGTCGATAAACCCTGGGACACACAAATTCTTCCCTACTTCATCGAGGAAGCAGTTGATTTAAATGTATTATTACAGGCAGCTGAATCAGATCCACTGGGTGCAACAAAAAAATATGCTCATACACAAACAGAAGAGAATACCAATTACAATTTTGTTGTAAAGGGTACGGGAAAAATATTGTCTGTCAATGATGCCACAAAAGGATCAATAAATATAGATTTATGTCCCTATGATAATAAAACAGATGTTTTAGTGTTAATAGGACCTGTCATATCGGCGACACTAAACTCTATCCGTGATGCATATGATAATCTTACCTATTCAATGTTTATTAATCAGATAGAGTGGGGAAGTGTTGGAAACAGGATAAAAGAAATTATAAAAGAAACTGTTATTAATGATATTGACAGGAAAACCCTGCCCGGAAAAAGAATCTCATTTTATGGTGCTTTTACCCTCATTAAACCTGATGACTTTAGTGAGATAATTATAACCCCAATTAAACTAGAAATCGAAGAGAATGATTAATTATGATGAAAAATAATCATAAAAATAAACCGGAAGTCAACAGTGAGATCATTTTAAAAACTGTGAATATAAATAAATTCTATCCCGGAACTCACGCTCTTCGAAAGGTGAGTTTTAATGTCTACAAAGGCAAGGTCAATGTCCTTGTGGGAGAAAATGGAGCCGGTAAATCTACACTCATGAAAGTAATTGCAGGTATAGAACAGCCCTCATCAGGGAGAATCATCTTTAAAAATGAAGAAGTACAATTAAAATCTCCAATAGATGCATCAAAAAAAGGGATAGGGATCATTCATCAGGAATTAAATTTATTTCCCAACATGAATGTGGCAGAAAATATTTTTATGACAAGAGAACTAGTGAAAAATGGACAGATAGATCATAAAGCACAGGAAAATATAACACGAGAGTTGATGAAAAGGCTGGAACATGATATCAACCCCAAAACCCTTGTCAGTAATCTCAGGATTGGCCAGCAGCAGATTGTTGAAATAGCAAAGGTATTATCCCGGGAAATGGAAATACTGATCATGGACGAACCGACATCTGCGTTAAGCAATGAAGAAGTTGCTGTTCTGTTTAAAATAATAGAAGAATTAAAGACTCAAAATGTTTCCATCATATATATATCCCATCGACTGGAAGAACTTATTCAGATTGGGGACCACATTACCGTCTTGAAGGACGGCGAGCTAAAAGCTGAATCCTCTATGGAACATATAAATATACCATGGATTATCAGTAAAATGGTTGGACATGAGTCATTTGAAACAAACAGGAAAGTGCATAAAAGTATATCCGATGAAATTGTGTTAGACGTAAAAGATTTAAGCTTACCAAAACTTGGAGGTGGTTATCTCCTTGATAATGTTTCTTTTTCCCTTAAAAAAGGAGAAATATTAGGTATGTATGGTTTACGCGGTGCGGGGCGTACGGAATTACTTGAATGTCTTTTTGGTGTTCATCCTGATGCATCAGGCACAATTGCAATAGAAGGAAAGATAGTAGAGTCAAAATTTATTGATAACAGAATTAACAGCGGCATATCGCTTATCCCGGAAGACAGGCAAAGAGAAGGATTATTTCAAAATTTATCTATTGCAAAAAATATGACTATGGCAAGTATAAGGAAGTATACAAGTTTTATTCATATTAACTCAAAAGATGAGGAAGAAGATATACAAAAACAGGTAAAGGATATGTCTATAAAGCTTTCTCAAATCAATCATCTTATATCATCACTCAGCGGAGGAAATCAGCAGAAAGTTATCATAGGCAAAAGCCTTTTGACAGGACCAAAAGTGCTTTTAATGGATGAGCCTACGAGAGGAATAGATGTATCCGCGAAAGCTGATATTTTTAAGATAGTGGATAAGTTGGCATCAGAGGGAAAAGGGATAATTCTTGTGGCTTCGGAATTAAAAGAAATACTGGCGATTTCCGACAGAATTATTGTTTTATCAAAAGGTAAAATTACCGGAGAGTTTAAGCGGAAAGAGGCAACAGAAGAAGCACTTGTTTCAGCATCTGCTGTAGGACATGAAATTGCACATAAAAAACAGTAAGGAGAATGACACACAATGGCAACAAATAAATTATCGGGAAAAAGTCCGTCCGTAAAGATTTTATTACTTAAATTACGAACATTTATCGCACTCATCGGTTTATTTATATTTTTTAGTTTTACAGCAGAAAATTTTTTAACAGCAGGTACCCTCATCACACTGACAAAGCATGTGGCAATTACTGCTTTACTTGGAATAGGAATGACTTTTGTCATTATTTCCGATGGAATAGATCTGTCCGTCGGTTCGATTGTAGGTCTTTCAGGGATGATTGCAGGGGGATTGATTTATGAAGGCCTTGTTCTTACCCTGCCGATGTTCGGAGTTGAAATGACATTTTGGTTTAGCCCGATAATTGTCATCCTGATTGCTTTGCTTGTCGGTGTATTTGTCGGTTTTATCAATGGTATTGTTATTACCCGTTTTGGTGTCGCGCCTTTTATTGCAACCCTGGGTACCACTTATATTGCGCGTGGATTTGCAAACATAAGGTCCGGGGGGTTGACCTTCCCGGATTTAAGCGGAGATCCTGCTTTGGGAACAGAGGGATTTCTCATTTTAGGAAGAGGCACTATACTTGGTATTCCGCTATCAATTTGGATAATGTTTTTAATTTTTGCTCTTGCCGTCTATGTATCGAAGAAGACTCCCCTGGGAAGGCATATATATGCTGTCGGAGGAAATGAAGAGGCTGCAAAATTATCAGGGATCAGAGTAAAAAGGGTGAGAATGTTTGTTTATATGTTTGCCGGTTTATGTTCCGCGATAGCAGGTTTAATTTGGGCTGCCCAGCTTGGATCAGGATCACCTAAAATCGGAGAATCCTTTGAGCTTGATGCAATTGCAGCTTCAGTTTTGGGAGGAACATCACTTTCCGGCGGTAAGGGAACAATAGGAGGAACTCTCATCGGAGCTTTTGTTATAGGTATTCTTGCTGACGGTATGGTAATGATCGGAATTACTTCATTCTGGCAAAAGGTTATTAAAGGAACAATAATAATCCTTGCTGTTATTGTCGATCAACTTCAGGGTAAAATTCAGCAGAAGACTTCATTACAGCAGCAGTCATAATTATATTAAGATAGATATCATAGTCAAATATCCGGAGTGAAGTATCCGGCACTCCGGATTTTGAGTTCAGGATTATAATTACCCTATATAAATCAAAATGATTTTTGAAAAGAGTGATAATTCAGTTGGAAATTATATCTCTTTTTTTTTACTATTTATAATAGATGAAAAGCGGGAATATTAATAAGTTACTGAAGCAAAAGGCAGATTCTTTTACTATTCAAATTTTGCCACGGATGTTGTTTGTGTAATGTAAGGTGTAAGGCATGCACCCAAAAAGTCATAGAAAGGATAAACTGTATTATTAATGCGTAATGCAGGATCAAAACAACAGTTAACCATCGGTTACATGAGTAATGACTTATTACTGTATTATAATCGTATTATTCAACAAGGAATCGTAAAGTCCTGTGAACAAAATAATCTGCATAATATAATCTTTTTAGGAGGTGAATTACACTCTCCTTATGCCGGACAGAAAGTAAGAAACAGAATATACAATCTGGTAAATAAACATATCATAGATGGACTCATTATTAATGCGGCAACGATATTTAATTATTCGAATGAAGAACAGATTCTTGCTTTTTGTAATAAATTTCAAGACATACCGATTGTCAGTATCGGTAAAAAGATTCCGGGTCATCCGGTAGTTCTCATTGAAAATAAAGAAGGGCTTTATAAGGGTATAGTTCATCTTATTAAAGATCACGGGCATAAAAGGATCGCCTTTATTAAGGGTCCGGAAACCAGTTATGAATCGGAAATTCGTTTTTCAGCATACAAGGAAGCTTTAGAAGAATTCGGTATTGACCTTGATACGAAGCTGATAGTCCATGGCAATTTTGACCCTCTTAGTGGAATTGATGCTCTTAAAATACTCCTGGAGCGAAAAGTGAAAATGGATGCCCTTGTCGCTTCGAACGATGACATGGCACTTGGAGCACTCGGGTATGCCCTGGAGAGAGGTATTTCCGTGCCCAATACATTGGCAATACTGGGATTTGATGATATAGAGAATGCTTCCGATTCATCCGTACCCCTTACAACCGTACGTCAGCCGTTTATTTCAATGGCAGAAAAAGCAGTTTTATTGCTAAAGTATTATATAGAAAAAGAGAGTATCCCGGAAGACATAAACATGCCCACCGAACTTATTATTCGCAGATCCTGCGGTTGTTTTTCGGAAACCCTTTTAAACGCGGGTATTAATATCGACGGCAGAATAAAAACAGCATCACCGGTTGATTTAAAAAAAGAGTTTTTAGCTGCCCAAGGGAATAGTGATGAAAAGAACCCTCACCTCGGGCTTATGCAATCGGACTTGAACAAAGTGAAAGTTCACCTGCCTCTCCCTGATGATGAGTGGGAAAAAAACCTGGTCGATTCTTTTATCAGCTTTATAAATTCAAAAGAATCTACTGATTATCTTGCACTCCTTGATGCAAAACTCAATCAAATACTTTTAAAGGGTACCTTTAGCCTGGAAAGGTTTCAAAATAGTCTTTCAAGGCTGATTACCATAAGCCTGCCATATTTGCTTAATGATGTTTCGCTTCTCACAAGAGCTGAATGTTTCTGGCATCAATTAAGAATATTATTTCAGGAATACGGAATTAATTCTAAATCCCGGGAAATGATGCAGCGTGAAAAGAGATCACATTATCTCATGTACGCGGGAAATATTCTTATTAGCGTGTTCGATTTGGAAGTACTGAAAAAAAACATGTTAAGCCAACTGCCAAGGCTGAATATTGAAGCATGCTATATTTCTTTATATGACCAGAATGAAGGAAGGAACGAATACTCAAGAATAATTTTTGGATATTCCGGTGATCAGGAAGAGAAATTGCCTGTCCGGGGAATACGATATAAAACGAGAAACCTGCTTCCATCAAATCTCAGTACACTGAAGGATTGGAATCATTTAATTGTAGATGCATTATTTTTTGAAAACGATCAATATGGATTTATTCTTATAAAAACAAATCCGGGAAAGTTTAGATTTGAAGCGGTGAGACAACAAATAAGTATCGCAATAAAAGGCGCCCTGATGGCCCGGAAATTGAAGAAAAAAGAAAGGATACAAAAAAAGTTACTGCAAGGTCAGAAAAAACAGTCGAAGGAATTAGAAAAAGCCTACAATAAACTTAGGGAAAATCAAAAAAAGATGCTTATTATTGAGAAAATGGCGGCATTAGGCCGGATGACTGCCGGAATTGCCCATGAAATAAACACACCCCTCGCCGCGGTCCGGGCATCACTCCTGGAATTGAAATCATTAGCAGAGGAATATGAGCAGTCTATCGGAAAAAAAGATATTACCGATGATGATCACAGGGAAATCGTTTTTGATATAAAGAATTCTCTGAAAATCGCGGACAATGCGATCTCCAGGGCGGCTGAATTTGTTCAAAGCATAAAAGCACAGACCAGAGATTTATCAACCCATGATCGTATCTTTTTTAAGGCCATACCCATAATACAGGATGCAATATTGCTCCATAATCATGAATTGTTAAAAAATAATTGTAAGGTAAATTTTACTTATGTATCGGAAGATACTCTGCTTTTCGGACTACCTGGAAAATTTTCCCGGATTATTTCGAATTTGATCACCAATTCAATCGATGCTTACAAAGAAAAAGGGGGTGGGCTGATTAATATAGAATTGAAAGATAGTGCCACGGGTATTGATCTCAGGGTAAAGGACCGGGGAATAGGTATGGGAAAAGATATATTGTCGAAAATTTACGATCCTCTCTTTACAACCA
>JAFGRV010000069.1 GCA_016934975.1 Spirochaetales bacterium
GTCATAAATTAATTATTTAGGTTGCGGGCGCAGCCTGCGTAATGTATAATAATCATTATACGTCATCTTTCATTACTTAAGGGAAAATATAAAAATGGAAATAATACCAAAATTATATAGGAAACATTATATAGATAAACAAGACGAAAGAAGATTATTATTTAAAATGCTTGCGGATATGTTTAAAATTGAAAAGGGATTATATCCCGGAAGTTTTGTTCATATCACTCCATCGTTTTATATTCAAAATATGACTTATATTGACACAGATAAGAGATGTTATAATTTTTTTAACAATGAAAATATCATTAATTATGTTAATCAAGAGAAAGATTATGATAAAAATCCGACAATAAATTATTTAAACATTGATTTTACAAAAATAACAGGTTTAGAAGTAAATAATTATGATATTTTAATATCGTTATATTCCGGTTTTATCTCCAAATATTGTAAACAATATCTAAAAAAGAATGGGATTTTACTATCAAATAATTCTCATGGAGACGCACCACTGGCATTTTTAGATAATTCTTTTAGGTTAATCGCAGTCATTACAAGAAATGGGAATAAATTTTTTATTTCAATGGATGATTTAAAAAAATATTTTATTACAAAAAATGGAATTCCAATTGATAAAATTAAGATAGAAGAGAATTTAAAAGGGCCTGGATACATAAAAACCGCATATGCATATATTTTTAAAAAAATAAAATAAAACAATCCACTTCCCCGCCATACCCCGCCCCGGGTTGATTAATATTTCCTTTATATATTGAATTAAAAAAATATACATAACACCTTGACACAACATGTGAATAACTATATTTTGGATAACATTATAGCTCGGTTTCAGGAGAACGGAATGTGGTAAAAATCCACAGCGGTCCCGCCACTGTAACCAGGGATGAAAGCAGGCAGTTACCATTGTTTTCTGTATCAATCATTAGATGTGATTGGCAGTAAAAAGAAAACGAGAAGGTCTTGCGAGTAAGATGATCTGGAAGCCAGGAGACGTTCCTGAAATGATAAACCTCGGGGAAAGGAGTTGGGCTCATGCCAACCAAAATTAAAAATGTACAATGTTTCATTATTTTACTCATTATTATTACCTTACCTTTTTCTCTCTTTTCACAAAGTGAAGATACGGAAGATGAAGAATCGGAAGATTATGAATTGGAAAAGGTAACTGTTACAGCAACAAAAACAGAGACTGAAATCCTTGATGTTCCCGCACATATATCGGTCATTACTAAAGAAGATATCGAAGATGCCGGGGTAAGCAGTGTTGCGGAGATAGTTGCACAACATTCAGGGATCACAATCCAGGATTATGGTCCCGAAGGGGCACAGACGAATATCTCGATACGGGGTTCCGGTTCAAAAAGTGTTTTAGTGCTTTTAAATGGGGTAAGATTAAATGACAGTCGGGGAGGAGGGATGGACCTTTCTCTTATTTCCTTAAGCAGTGTTGAAAAAATCGAGATCCTGCGAGGTGGAACAAGTGCCCTGTACGGAGCAGATGCTGTGGGAGGCATTGTAAACATTATTACAAAAAAAGAAAATGACCGAAAGTTCGAAATAAAGATGGGGAACAGGAGTTACATCCCCGGTGATGCTTTTGAAGTATCCGAGGGTGGTGAACAGACAGAAGTCGATACGAATTGGATGAATCTGATCGATGCCCAGGAAGGAAGTATCAGTTATTCCGACAAAGTGGATGATGTTCATTTTATTGTATGCGGAGATGTATCACATGCACAGAATGAGTATGTCTGGTATGATAATAGTGATAGTGATGATTACAGAAGAAAAACAAATGCAGAGCTCTTGAAAACAAATTTATATACAAGCATACTTTTTCCTTTATTTTCCGGGGAATTGAATATGACAGGGCTTTTGCATTACAGCAATAAAGGTTTACCAGGGTCCCTTACATGGCCGTCTATCGACGCGGAACAGACAGATATCTCCGGGAATGGAGCTCTTTATTATACAACAAAAAATTTTTTTACTCCCTTTCTCACTTTTGATATGAAGATGTTTTATAAATACACATCCCTGGAGTATAAAAATCCCGACGACTATTATCCTGTGGATGATCTTCATACAACAAACACCATCGGCTTTGATCTCACCCAGGAATTCCTCTATTTTGATCTGTTTTCTTTGATATACGGTGGAAATTTCTTTTATGATTATGTTAAAAGCACCCGGCTTGAGACAAAAGAAAGGATAGGCGGCGGTATATTTATTGAAGCTCCTCTCTATCTTACATCCTTCTTCTCTATTACCCCTGTGGTACGGTATGATATATATTCCGATTTTCCGAATGACATAACATTTAAAGTCGGATCTGTTTTTAATCTATCACGCTCTGCATCTATTAAGATGAGTGCTTCAAAATCCTACAGGGCCCCGACTTTTAATGATTTATACTGGCCTGATTCAGGGAATCCCGATCTTGTTTCTGAAACCGGGTATGGTGGTGATATCGGATTTTCCCTGCTTAATGACCAGGTTGGATTAGATTTGTTTGGCTTTATTCGCTGGATGCAGGATGAAATCCAATGGAGCCCGAATGAATCAGGGATGTGGCGTCCTCTCAATTTAGGGGAAACCCTTTACCCGGGATTGGAATCCGCATTGCATATAAGAGTCTGGGAAAGGGTTGTTTTAAATGTTAACTATACATTTAATTATAGTTTTGTTTTAAAGGGAAGTAATACTGATTATTCCCTGGAGGATGATTTACGGGTACCTTATGTTCCACTCCATACTGTTAATCTGGGGATTGAATACAAGGATAAAAAAAATCTTATAAGTGTAAATTCCAGAATCGAGAGCGAACGCTGGGATGATGAAGGGAATTCTATACGTATAGATCCATACTGGATCATGAATGCATCATTCAAGCGAATTATATCGAATAATGTCACTCTATCTTTTGGTGTGTATAATATCTCAACAGAAACGGGCCAGACGATTAATGAGTATCCATTGCCTCCTGTATCCTTCAAGACCGGGATTGAGATAACTTTTTAAATCATTTCAAATAAGCTCATGGATAAGAAACTACTTGTTATTATAATACTATCCGGTTATTTGTTTGGTGCCGAAAATACCGTTCTTTTTTCCCTGGACAACAACTATCTATGGATTGAGTTCGGGGAACATTATAAAGAGGCGGATGGGTCTGTTACTCTGGAATTACACATATGTTATGGAACATTTCCGGATAATAAAAGTAAAGTCTTTCTTCCGGATGAAGTGAAAGGTGTCTATACCATGAATGAAAAAGATGCAAATGGAAAGCCCGTCTTTTTTCCTCTGAAAATTATGAAAGAGAATGACAAATTATTTATTCGCATAACATCCCCTAAAACAAATCCTTTTACTGTTCTTATACAGGGAGAAAAGAATTATGGGAAACAAAGGAAGATCTGCCTTGGTGAAACTACTTTTTTTCTTTTTGGAAGTTCATCCGGAAACAAAAAGCAGATAGAACCTGAATTATCCGGGGATTTGCCTGATTTCGGAATTGTCCGGCATTTACAGATAGATATTGCTCCATATTATTCATACTGGCGTCAGGTGGATACTCCTGTTACTATCGGTATTTCATGTGACAATCAAAAATTAAAAAATAAGAGAGTCTTTATAGTCGATGAGAATAATGAGGATTTTCTTAATCCAACAATAAAACAGACAGATGAATCAGGCGAAATTCTTTATATCCCTCCCGATGATATAAAACTCAGGCAAAAAGGAACGACCGCCTATAAACAAACGGTGATAATAGCGAAAGAACAGGAAGAGAATACGATCTTTATATCTTCATTCACCCTCTTATTACACCGTTCAAGATTTAAACACTATAATTTTATCTTCGGTGTGATCATCTTTTTTAGTTTATTCGTCATCTTTTCTGTTTTCATTATTATAAAAAGAAAGAGGTTTGCTTTTTGATACTCACACGATTACGTTTTCTTATTCAAACCATCAGTTTTATTCTTTTAATGTACGGAGGACGTTTGAGGCTGAGCCTGGGACATTTTTTGCCATGTTTTGGCTGTCCCTATGTCGGCAGTTGTGCAGGAGATTGCTATCTCATGGCATTACAGGGATCTTTTTGGGGATTTCAAATCCCCTTTACCGGGTTTTTAAGTACCTGGGGATTACGGGCCCTTGGAATGTTCTTCGCCTTTGCTTTGTTAGTTTTAGTATTAAACAAAACATGGTGCGGCTGGATCTGCCCTTTTGGAACTTTACAGGATTGGATAACAGGAATAAGGAAAAAAACAGGAATACGAGAATCACAATTATCTTACAAAGTAATGGATTCCCTGGATTTTATTAAATATATCGCATTAGTTGTCCTTATTATAATTCCTGTTCTTATCGCAAATGCCGGACTTCATACGGATCTGGGACTTTTTTTCTGCCAGATATGTCCGGCTAAAATACTCTTACCCTTATTTAATGGTAATCCCACTTACTTCTCAGTAGATTTTACGAATACAATCACTATGGTAATGACCATCAGCGCCCTTATTTTATCAGCCGGATTAATGGTAGGTTGCTTTTTTAAAGATCGATTTTTTTGTATCTTCTGTCCGATGCTCGCCCTTATCACGTTATTTGATGCGATTGGCTTTCTCAGGCTTAAAAAAAATATCAACTCATGTACCGGGTGTGGAAACTGTATGCGAATCTGTCCATTAAATATTCGTACAGTGCATATGGAAAAGGAAAAATCTACTATCAGATCACCGGAATGTATACAATGTTTTAAATGTGTAGAAGCCTGCCCTCAGGATGAGACATTAAAAATAACCTTTCTCAAGTGGACACTGTATTCTTCATCAAAAAAAAATATCCTTGCATTTTTTGATAGTAAAAAAGCGATAGGTAAGAAAAGGAAAAAAAATTGATGAATCAGGCAGGATCATCGTGTGAGAATAAGAAAGAACACATACACAAAAAAGTAAGAGATGAGATTGAAAAAGAATTTAATCAGGAGTTTACCTGGCTGCGGGAAAAGGCTCATTTTTGTATAGAATATGAATATTTTCTTACGATACTTTCTTTTCAACTTCACCCGGAAAAATTTAAAGAATATATCGGAAAACCATTAGCAGGCATAAGTTGTTTACAGATTCCTTTTGAATTATTTGATGCGTCAGGATTTCATCCATTACGGTTATGCGGCGGCTCCTTTGCAGCGCAAAGATTTTCCTCACCCCATATCCCGGCACTCACCTGTCCTTTCATAAAATCAATTTCAGGTGCTTTTTATCGTGATGATTCATTAGAAACACTTTGTGATCTTATCATCATCCCTTCGACCTGTGACTGGACTGTGAAACTACCGGAAATGACAGGTGGAAAAAACGAATCCATCCATATACTTGAGTTGCCCCATGTAAAGGAAAGTGAGAGAGGAATAAAAAGATGGATAGAGGAAGTATATGAATTAAAAAAAATTCTCAAGAATAATTCCAATACTTGGGTTTTTCGAAAAAATCTCCGGCGCTCTATTAAAAAGTACATTGATGCATGGTATGTCCTCAACGAATTAATTCAACTAAAAAGAAAAAGGTTGATTTCTCATACATTAAGTATGATTATCACAAACGCTTTTATGATCGATACTGTTGAATCATGGACAGACAATGTCCGGAAAATCATTACAATAGATCATCAACCTGTGGACAAAAACAAGGCTGATATTTTTCTTGCAGGTTCACCGATTTTTTTTCCTAATATGAAACTTCCACGTCTTATTGATGAAGCAGGAATGTTTATTAAGGCTGATGAGTTGTGTACATCCGAGAGGATTTTAACGAGTGCCCCGATATATGATGATTATTCGGAATATGGTATGATGAAAGCATTGGCAGAACGATATCATCTTTCAAGTAGTTGTCCGGTTTACGTTGATAATGACCGGAGGATAAAAAATATTCTTCATACCGTACGTACTAATGATATTAAAGGCGTGGTGTATCATGTGCTAAAAGGATGTCATCCCTATGATATTGATAGTTATTCATTTGAAAAAAAAATGAAAGAAAGTGGATTTCGATATCTAAAGATCGAAACCGATTATTCACAAGAAGACCGGATGAATATTCTTATGCGCCTTGAGGCTTTTAGAGAAACACTTTAAACACAGGTATATGTAATATTCAAAACAGTTAAGTATAACAATAGTTGGGTTGCAAGTGTAAACCTGAGCAATGTGTGATATTGGCATTTACCTGGTCTACTCGTGAGGCCCCGGGGAACACACAAATAATTCGAAAAAAAGTGAGGTATATGTTGATTACAGCAGGAATTGATATTGGCACGGCAGCGATTAAGGTTGTGTTGCTTAATAATGATACATTAATCTGGGCGAAATCAGAACCCACAATACCTCATCAATATATTCTAGTTGAGAAGCTTTTAAATGAGGGACTTCTATCACTTTCTCTAAAACGGGAAGATCTTTCAGGTATTGCCACCTCGGGGTACGGCAAAAATCTTTTTCCCGATGCAGAGAAAAAAATAAATGAAATATCCGCAAATTCAATTGGAGTGTATGTGTTAAGTAATAAAAAAGCAAGGACTGTTATCAATATCGGGGGACAGGATATGAAAATTATCAGGATAGCACCGGATGGTAAAATTATGGATTTTAAGATGAATGATAAATGCGCGGCAGGAACAGGCCGTTTTTTTGAGATGGCAGAACGCATTTTACATATTCCAATCAGAGAATTTGGTGATTTAAGTGTTTTGAGTTCATCCCCGGCTCTCATAAACAATACATGTTGTGTGTTTGCAGAGAGCGAACTTGTTTCTCTTTTATCGTTAGGTAAAGAAGAGAAAGATATTATAGCGGGGATTCATCAATCGGTAGCCGGAAGAGTTTTAGCATTGGCAGGTTCCGTCTCTATGGAAGAAAAGATATATCTGGATGGGGGACCGGCTGTAAACAAAGGACTCATTAAAGCCGTTACAGAAGAATTAATGGCTGATGTACATGTGCTGCCTCAGCCCCAGTTTACGGTTGCCTTCGGGGCTGCATATTCCCTGTTTATTGAAAAAACAAAGAGTTAAGGAAATCTGTAAACCAAAGGCAGGGTGAATGGCTTTAAGAAAGCTGAATAATCAAAGAGAAAAGGATCCAGGATCCGGAATTCCGTTTACCGGATATTACAATTTTTTTTGCTGAGCAATATCATCTCCTGATGCATAAGGATGAAGATATCTTCCTTTCTCCTTTGTATACGATTTCATCCATATCTTTGAGTAAATCTGAATTGCTTTGGAAGGACAATAATTTAAACAGGAATAGCATAAATAACAAGTGATATTTTTTTGCCATACAGGTCTTTTATTTCTCATTTTGATTTTCTGTGATAGACACACTTTCTCACATGTTCCACATCCGGTACATTTTGAATCTGAATAAAAATATTTTTTCGTCTTTGGAGATAAAAAATGGGTCATAAATGGAATTAAATGTTCCAAAAAAGTATTTAACATTGGGTTTCGGGAAAATGTCACCCCGCTTTTATCATCATCATGATAATCTTCTTTGTTATCAACTATTTTTTTAATTTCATTTAATTTAATCAGAGCATTTTTCTGCAAATGATCTATATCCTCTTTCGAAGCAGTATTATAAAAAGATAATTTAGGATCATTCGAAGCCATATTGATGATAAAACTTGCATTCAATTTCTTTTCATGCCTTGTAAGAACATCATTAATTACCGGGAAACCACGAAAAACAGTACCACCGCGGGTCGCTACTGCAAAAAAGTAGTTCCCGGATGATGCATCCATCTTTTTTACAAAGGTTCTCACCGGAATCGGAATTGTTAAACCATGAGTAGGAAATACAAACCCAATACTTTCAGCGTTTGTGACAAAATTGTTTTCCTTAAGAGATCGCACGATGGGGATGAGTTGTGTATCCGGTATAAGTTTTTGCAGCTCTTTAGCAACAAATAAAGAATTACCTGTTCCTGAAAAATAATAAAGTACTGTACTCATGTCTTTGCAGCCTTACAATCAATTTTTGCATAGTGTTTTGACCACTGTATTTTAAATCAATTTTTAGATATTACCAGTTATCTATTATTGAATAAAATCGTCAAAACACGCAAGCTTTGACCATATTTTAAATGAATATGAGAATTTTGCAAACCAATTATAGATAAAAAATTTATCGGTCAAAGCAATAGTTTCTCATATTCCGCCTTTGTCCTTCAACATTTTTCTTTGCCATTCGTAATAATTAGTACCTCTCAAGACGTGGTCTTTATATTCTCTATTATTTTCATATTTTAAAGAGTTAAAAACTATAGATAAAGACGGTTTTTAAAGAAAAGGGCGTGGATTTTTCTGGCTCACATTTCCATTTCTATAAAATTATGACTTAACATGACTGGAACCATTTTTTTTTAAAAAAATTAAAAAAATAAAAGGAGGAGGATATGTCACAATCGAGTGTTCATAATTTTCATTTTACACCTTCCGCATATTATAATCGGAACTCGACGAAGTCGGGAATGTAGTAGACCGGGAGTTAAAAAAAAAGCTTAAAAGCCTTGATTTATTTAAAAAATCAAGAAGTTTATCCGGGACTATGGTTCGAATATTGCAATTATTGACTCCTATGATAGGGAAGGAACATAAATGGGGAAAATAATTCGCTTTTTGCCGGGGAAAAACAGGCTGGTTACCGTATATAATAATGAATATTCGCCGTTTTGGGTTTTACGGATATAAAACCACTCAACCTAAAACCTCCCTGCATCCTCACCAACATCTCCTCACATTCCCGGAAAACTCAAAGAGTCCTTTTCATCCCATATACGGTACAACCAAAACCGGACA
>JAFGRV010000006.1 GCA_016934975.1 Spirochaetales bacterium
ATACTCCCCTTTTTCGTAACAATACGGGCTTCTTTTAGTAATTTCTCACTTTTCCGGTCAGACAATTTAAAGAGAGGATCATTTTCATCATCCCAGAAGATCTGCAATACATAACGGAAACCGAGATCTTCATTGGAGGATACATTGGCAAGTGTAATATCAGAACCGGAACTTTCAAGCCCATGAATAATGACGCGCTTAAGAGGAGCCTTTTTCCGGGACAAATAAAACCGGATTTCCAGGGGCAATCCGATTCCATTCTGTAAAAAGGCACCGGGATTTATTTCGAAAAGCCTGTTGAGTGCCTCACGTCGCTGTACACTTTTCCGGGGTAATATCTTAATCAGATGAAGAAGCGATTCCGCGATTCCTTCTCTTTCCCAGAACGTATCAAAAATACTCATACTCTTTTCAAGAAGCTGCGGATCTTTTAGAATTTTCCCCTGCTCCAGAAAATAATACCCCTGAGCATGGGGAATAAGATTTGTTTCAATTTCCTCTGCCTTTTTTAAGAATTTAAGGGCTATGGGCTTGTAATCCTCATTTGCTTTATAAAACTCCCAGTACGCATCCAGAAGTTCCTGCTCCCCCAAATAATCTTTTCCCACAATCAAAGAATAACTTTTATTTTTCCGTCTGTAATAATATGACTGGATAGAATACCGGATATACGATGCAAATGAGACAACGGAGTCGACAATTGTAGCACGGGGCAGGGTGATCTCCCTCACGGCGATTCCCTTATAGATTTCTGCAATTATTTCATAGAGTTCTTTTTGATGCCTTTTCGTATCTGTTCCGAAATTGTGCATCCAGGACTGGTCTTTGGATGAATGGACAGCACGGGCAAAAGAGAGGGCTTCATCTAACCTTCCGAATATTCGCAATAAAACCGTAATATTTATTTTTGTCAGGGGGGTGTCATCTTTTTTCTCACCCTCTTCATATTCCGATAAGGCCTGGGGAAAGTTCATCTGTGATTGATAAAGCTCGCCTTTTGACAAATGTCCCGTGGCCCTGTCCTGACTCGCCAGTGAATCATTTGTGTACTGAAGTGCCGAATTAAACTTATAGAACGTATGTTCCAGCAGAGAGAGATTATAGTAGGCAACTGATGCAAAATAAGAATCACCATCTTCCTCTGCTTCCTTTATCGATTTAAGATAATATTCTTTCGACCGCTCATAATCATACATCCCCGAATAGATTGTACCCAGGGTCATATAAAGGTCGCGATTATTGCTTTTATTCAATCTTTCATTCAGATAAGAAAGGATGAGGTCTTCACCTTTTTCAAGCTGATGTGTTTTAAAATACATCCAGCCCAGGTCATCGATAGAGTCGATGCTCGATATATTCTCATCCGGGGGGAATTTATCGAGTATCTTTTCCAGGTATTCTATTGCGGCATATTCCTGATTTAAATAACCGTAACAATCCTGTATCCTGTCCAAAGTATAATAATCATCCGGGTCAATCTTTTCGGAAGATAAATATTCATTCAGCGCAAGGTCATAAAAATCCTTGCTATAATACAGATCGCCAAGTTGGATGGAGAATTGACTGGTCTCCGGGAATTTCTTCTTTGCTTCATTGAGTATCTGTGTGGCGTATTCATAATGTTCGTCCATTATCGCATTCCGGGCCTCATTATAATACCAATCACTATCTTTTTCATCCTGGGCAAAGAGAAGAAAGGAAGGAACGAACCACGCACAGAAAATTAATACCATAATAAAAAAATATCTGTACCCGGATCTACATGATCGAAACAATAAAGCATCTCCCATTATGTTTTCCTCTTCAGACTATGTACGGGATTAAGAAAACCCAAAAACCTCAATATGAAGGGGACATTTTGCTTTATAACCATTTTAAAATTCTTATATGATTGCAAAGCCTTCACATAATCCGGATCCGTAAATTCCCTGTCAAAAACAGCCTTGAGATAAATATCCAGCCAGGGTTTAAAGTAAGAAAGTTGATAAGGGCCGTCTTTTTCAATCCGGAGCGCATACTCCCCGAGAGATTCATCCGGCTTTCGTATTATTCCGAGACCATACATCGTCCCCATGGAATAGAGAAATAATGATTTGATCTTTTTCCCCGGCTTCACCGAAATAAAATAAATGAACAACCTGAAATATTTTATGAAAACAATGATGATAAAATACAAACAAGGAAAAACAATGAACCAGTATTTTGTGAGCCAGCCGGAAATCTGAGCGACATAATACATGACATCCCGGGATCGTTTTAAAGCTCCGTCTGCCGATGCTTCTTCCTCCACTAATTTATCCTGATTTTCCAGGATTTCCGTCAAGAGGCTCTTCAACTTATCATCCATTTGAAAATTAAACATAAAACTGATATCTTCCCCGGGTGCGATTGTCGAACTCGTCGGATCAAACTCTATCCACCCCAAATCCTTAAAATACACTTCTACCCAGGCATGGGCCTGATTCGCCTTAATCTCATAGAAATTAAGAACCTCCCATTCGGGGAATGAAACAAACCCCACCACAACCCGGGCCGGGATGCCGATGCTCCTGCAGAGAAGAGCCATGGCAAAGGCAAAGTATGAACAATATCCCTTCTTGCTTTCAAAAAGAAAATGTGAAAGTTGATCCCCGTCCTTTGCAATTCCAGGTTTCAGGGAATAGAGATAATTATCCTGGAGATAATCCCGGATATCCAGGACTTGCTCGAAATATGAATACGAATACTCCGTCACCATCTGAGCCATTTCTTTAATCCGTTCATCATCCCCATAATTGGTATAAAAAGAGTAGAGATCCCCCGGGAGCTGTGGACCATCAACCTCCATAAGAAGGGCATCATACAGATCCAGCTGGCTCACTTTCGATTCAACCTTATAAATCCGCAAAAACGACGAATCCTCCCAGTTTTTTAACGGCATGATCTTAACAGGATAATTCATCGCGATAAGGGATGTAGGATCAAGGTTGATGAAAAAATATTCCTGTGTCACAATTTCCCTGGATTTATAACCGGGATCGGAAAGCACAGTGGTGCTGTCCGGGACAATAACCGGTATATCATCAATCCCTCTTTTCTGAGACTGATAAAATCCTCCTTTGGGATCGTACTCGGAGAGTACGAACCTCCGCAACAAAAGCCGGGATGCGGGGCCATTCTTTCTCATAATCATGACAAGGTCGTCACTTAATTTTATTTCACTCTTAAGCTTTAAATATTTGGAGAAATCAAACCTGAACAGAGTAGACTCCATGAGTCCTCCCCTGCTTTTTGTCGATTCTTTGTTATATGCTTCCATGAGAAAAAGATAGAAAATCAACAGGAGGATAAGAGGAACGATGATCCAGAGGTATGAGAAAATCTGCCGCGTATTATCCTGCTTTACTGCTTTATTTTTATTCTTCGGGACCTTCAGTATATTTCTATTTTTTCGCCTGAAAGTTAAAAGGAGAATTGTAATTTCGATAAGAACATAGACGCCGAGAAAGAGACCGAAAAATGTCGGATGAAACATGGTTATATTGTAATTTGCCTGGGAAAAGAAAATCCCCAGGAGAAAAAGAGCGTTGCACCCGATCTCAAAATGGATAAACCCCGGTTTCCTTAACGCATAAAAATTAAAAAACCAGGCGATACCGGCAGGGAGCATCGCGGGAACAAAATCCTTATCAAAATGGAGATAAAAAAAATCCGTATCGGGACCTGCATCTAATGGTGATAAAAAGCTAAAAATGGAAAAAATAAGCAGACGAATCATAAGAGTGATGAGCACCACACTCAGGATTGCAGGAAGTAATCGTAATTTTATGTTTTCCATAACCACGGCAACGATGATGGCGCAGGAAAAGGCAATGGATATAAAGAGAATATTCACATCATCCTGAAAATGAAGATACGCAGCGAAGACCAGTCCGTAGAGAACGAGATTTCTCAAGATAAAAATAATAAAATCCGTCCCCGTGACTCCTGTCTGCCTAGATTTCTCTAACATCACCAATCCTCCAGGGTGCCATTTTATAGCGTTCAACCTCGGCAAAAAGTCCCTGTTTAAATATAATCATATCCGGATGGATTCGTACATCCTTTTGGCGTTTCTCTTCCGATAGAAAAAAAAGTTGTTTCAAAGTAACCTTTTTTTTGGCAGGTACGGGAAAGGTAAAATTCTTTAAAAATAAACTCAGATGCCACTCCCTCGCAATAAGAGTTCTTATTATATGGGGAAGAGAAAGAGATCCGGGAGCAGCAAATACGAGGGCATGCATGTTATCCTTTACCGGGAGTTTTATGTTTGTCTGCTCTTCCGTCCACCAGACAGATGAAAGTAATGCAAGAAGTTTATTTTTCTGTTTTTGTGAATAGGTAAGTACTTCATGTCTCCCGGGTAAAGAAAGATAAAGAATATTACCGTTATCCAGGACCATCATCATCAATGAGGCGATCACCTCAATCAGACTGTCGAGAAAATCAAGATTAAAATGGGAAGAAATATACGGGGATACTGTGGGGTCTAAAATAAACAGAAACCTGGAATCCGGCGGGGGTGTTTCTTCTCCTTTCCGGATAAAAAGTTCCTTACTATGAGCGTATATCTTCCAATTCATTCTTCGTATATCATCCCCGGGATAATACTTTTTCACCTCCAGGAGCTCATCATTGCTTCTCCGCTTCTTCTGGATATCTGTCGATTCATCACCGGTTACCCGTAACATCAATGTATCCAGGTCCAGGAGTCTGGGAAAGACCGATATATATTCTTCGATGCCCGTACTATAGACGGCATGTGTAAATCCGAAAAGATCCTCTATGGCGAATTGAAGAGCAGTGCAGGAATATTTCCCCCGATGCTGCGGGATGAAGGGGAGTTCCACATTATTTTTTCCCGGAGACAAGAAAATGACAAGTGAAATGGGCTCACGATTGTGCCATGTCAAAACAAGATTGAGTTTTACCGTAAAACCGGGTATAAAAAAAGGAGGAAGTGTTATGTCCGGATGGGCGGACCCGGATGTTCCCGGGAACATCCCATTATCGGAAAAACAGAGATTTATCGATTGGGTATGAGATTTAAAATAATTATTAAAAAGGACCATACAAAGATGATTCCCGAATAATGCATATAATGTGACGAGTAAAAAACCGCACCCCCAGAAAAGCGCTGCCAGGTCTGCCCGGATTATGCCCGCACAAAACATCCCCCCGGAAAAGATAAAAAAGAAGACCCCTTTTAAGGTATAAGGAATTATTTTACTTAATCCGGTAATAAAATCTTTCTTCTCCACCGCTGTTATCTCTTCCCTTATTGTTCTGTTATTCCTGCGACCGGCATGGTTTATAGAACGTCAGTATGAATTAATACGTGATCCTGGTGAGAGCATCCATGACCATATCACGGATTAACACTTCCGGATTTAGTTTAATCGCTTTTAGCCGGAGCCTATGGGCCACGACAAGGGGGGCAAGATCAATAACATCCTGATCTATCACATATCCCCTGCCTTTTACCAGAGCATATGCCCGGGCAGCCTTTAAAAGCATGAGAGATGCCCTGGGAGATGCACCAAGTTCGATCCCCCTGTAATTTCTCGTTGCACTCACAACAGAGACGATTACTTTAATAAGCCGGTCATCACAATGAACTTTGGCCACGGCATCCCGGATATGCAAAATATCATCCTTACCGCATACCGGAACAATCTTCGGCATCACATTCAAAGAAGGATCATCTTTTACTATCCCGATTTCGATTTCTTCCGATGGGTAGCCGATATGAAGTTTCATGAGAAACCGGTCGATTTGGGCAAGGGGAAGGGGATAGGTTCCTTCTGTTTCAACAGGATTCTGAGTCGCGATGACGAAAAAAAAAGGATCCATTTTATGAGTTTTATTTCCCACAGTCACCTGATTTTCCGCCATAACCTCCAAAAGGGCTGATTGAACCTTCGGTGTCGTTCTGTTTATTTCATCCGCTAAAAGAATATTCGCAAAAGCAGGCCCGGGAGAGAATATAAACTGATTACTATGAGGATCATAGATATCCACACCTGTTATATCATAAGGAAGGAGGTCCGGTGTAAATTGAATCCTTTTAAAAATGACAGGTTGTCCTTTCTTAGTTCTTGAAATGAGGTGGGCAAGGGTTTTTGCCAGGGTCGTTTTTCCAAGACCGGGAACATCCTCTATAAGGATATGACCACCCGCGATGAGCCCCGTTACAAGGTACTCAAGACAGGTGAGTTTACCTCGTATAACTTTTTCGAGATTGACAAGCAACATTTGGGTAAATGTATGAAATTTTTGAATATCACCATCTCCGAGTTGATTTTTTTCAGGATTATCAGGAACTGAAACATCAATGTTCTGATTTTTGGAATTCTTCCGTTTTATCACGCCGGTTGTCGTCTTCTTTTTTTGACTTTCTTGTTTCGCCATAGGTGCACAGTGTAATATGTTCTATTTAAAATTGCAATGTATATGAGTATTTTTTATAGCAGAATGAAAACACTTCGATTAATTTAATTTTTTCTCCAAATCCTGCTGAAGATACAATTTTAATTCATCGGAAATATAAGAAATTCTCTCCAGATTATCGGGAAAAACAGCAGCAATAAATCCATTTCTTATCCGTTCATTCCGGTCTTTTACCTGGTTATCCGGTGAAAGACCGGATATTCTTAGTTTTTCCCGTAAAACAGGAGCAAGAAATTGTTGTAGGGTACTCACAAAATGATCAAGAAATGTAATAATATCCTGTAATTTTTGCTTATCATGTATAGATATTTCTTTAAAAGAAAGAAACCCGGTCAGTTCATACATTTCCTGCCTGTTTCCGGGAATATCTTCCAATAACAGAAAAAACCAGTTCTGTTGAAAATAATGCTTAAAAAGTTGTATAAGCTCCTGTAATAAAAGGGAAATATCTGTTTGTTTCTCACAATAATTATATTCCATCTCTTTATAATGTCGAAAGGAGTAGTGATAATCTTTATCTCTATACTGACAATTTTATAAATGGCCGGTTTAACTTTTTTATCAATTCCCTTGCAAATTACTTTATATAAACTATATTATTATATAGATACCGAAAACATTTTGGTTTTCCGTATTTCCTGTAATAATGGTTTTCCATTTCTTTACATCTGAAAGAAATAAACGAAACCGGCGGTTTGGCGGGTGTGGAAAACCAATTAATTGGGAGTATAGATGAATGTCTCCATGAGTTACCTATCAGGAACCATCGCATGAAAGATAAATATTTAATGTTGTGTAATGAAAATATGGATTCTTTCTCATCTCTCTTTACAATGATAAAAGAAAAGGCTCCTTTTATTGTTGACATTACGAATGTAGCGGATATTCTGGCAGGTAAATCTTTAAAAAGAATGAAACATTTTCGGACTACCCATATCTATATCGCAATCGAAGCAGATAAGTTCATTGAGGTGGAAGATCAACTCAGAGATTATTGCAATTCTCTTGAAGAGTCCACAGCCTTTACAAACTTTCTCTATTTACATAAAACCAAGGCACCGTACACGGGAGAAGATTTGCTAAAAAGATACAAACATGAATACATCCTTTTCGATCATGAAGAACACCTTGCACAAGCCATTCAATTCAATCTTTATATGATTTCTCTTTTTAACAAATCTATCCTCTCAAACAGACTTGCCGATTATATTTATCATTCCTTTAAAGAAGTTGTGTACTATGAAATGCTTAAAAAGCAAAAAGCCGATATAGAGGAATTGAATGAAGAACTCGCGAAAATAAATAAAATAGATAATCTTACTAATCTCTATAACAGGAGAGCTCTCTTCGAATTCCTGGAAAAAGAACGAAACCGGACCTTGCGAAGTTTTCAAAAATTAGGGGGAGACGATTATCCCATTGAAACAAAACAATTTTGGGGAAATCAGGAAGGATCAAGTGAAGTAGAAGAAGATTTTATTGAATATTTCGGGATTTTCTCTATCATGATGATAGATCTGGATCATTTTAAGAAAATAAACGATACATACGGACATCTCATCGGGGATAAGGTTTTAAAAACCATCGGGAGACTTCTTCAACAACAGGGAATCCTGCGGGACCAGGATATTGCCGGACGATTCGGGGGGGAAGAGTTTATTGTTATTCTCCCGAATACAAATGCGAATAATGCCCTGGGACCGGCTATGAGATTAGCAGCCGAACTTGATGCGATTGAATTTGTAAGCAATGAAAACCAGAGATTTAAAGTAACCCTGTCCATAGGCATATCGGAATATCATCCCACAGATAAGGATAATGAAGCGATTATTTACCGCGCGGACCAGGCCATGTATTACGCGAAAGAACATGGGAGAAATCAGATTATAATTTACGAAAGAGTATTCGATTAAGCATCTGCCGCAGATAAGGTTGATAATAAATAGTGCGTTTTCATGTTACTTTTTTAAAGAAAGATCTTATATCTTTTCGTATAACTTGTGCTTTTTAATTAAATCGACTAAATCTTTATCTAATTTATTCTGTTCAGCTTCCATTTCAAGTATCGCCATGGTTTTTTCTATAGGCACAGCCCGTTTATATGGCCTGTCAGACGCGGTAAGAGCATCATAAATATCCGCGATGACAATCATCCTTGCCTGAAGAGGAATATTTTCCTTCCCTTTTAATTTGTTCGGATACCCGGTTCCGTCAAGTTTTTCATGGTGCTTCTGAGTAATCTCCGGAATATTCTTAAACTCCGGAGGCCAGGGAATCTTACTCACAAATGAATAGGACCGGATAACATGACTCTCGATTTCTTCCCGTTCATGGAGATTCAGGCTTCCTTTTTTTATGGAAAGATTCGTCTGTTCCTGATCGTCGATAATGATCATCTTATGCTTTTCAAGATCAAGACACATACATTCATCAATTTCTTTTAAAATGGACTGTAATATTTTCTCCGGATCTTCCTCGAAGACCTGAGGTTCGTTTAACTGGATTATTTTAGCCTTAATGGCTTTGATTTTCTCTAATTTTTCTTCTTTTTCCTTGATTAATGCAGTGAGTATGTTTTCCACACTTTTATCCGTGATACTCACTATCCGTAAATCTTTTTCTTTTTCAAGATACTGAATCTCTGTGCACCGGTAAAGATAATCTAATTTTAGCATCAGGAAACGGATATCCTTTGGAAAAAGCTTTTTTGCTTTCTGAAATATCCCGCAATCGATATAAACCTTGCCGAAATCGTGAAGCAATGCAGCGTATTCAAGCTCTTTAATCTGAACCGGCGTAAAATTATAGTTTTTAAAGACCTCTGATTTTTCTTTATTTATTGCAAGGGCCATCTCCACACACATTTTCGCGACCCGGAATGAATGTCCCGAGGTTGCAGGATCCCGGGATTCAATGGCAGTGACCGAGGCTTTGACAAATTCTTCGAATTGCTGTTCAATCTGCTTAATCATCCTGTTATTATCTATTGTAATAGCGGCCTGATTCGCGATCGCTTCGAGAAGCGTTTCATATCTGGATTTAAAAGGAATAACCTTATTCTCGAAATCTTCGGGAAAATGTAATTTCATCGCGTATGCCTTGTCGAAGTTATATTCCTCATCGGCTTCCGCCCCTTCTTTGCAATTGATAAGCTGAATAACCCCGATTATCTGATCGATATGATTTTTCATCGGGACAACAAGGATCGATTTTGTACGGTAATTATTTTCCTGATCAAAAGAAGAATTAAAAGAAACCGGATCGTCTTCCGACAAGTTATAAACATCAGGAAAATTAAGGCGCTCCCCTGTTACCGCAACATACCCTGCAATTGAATTTTTATTTAAGGGCATGGAAAATTCCTTATAAGAAATATCCAAAGAGCATGTCTGGGCATGTTTAAATACCAGTTTTTGATTATTATCATCATCAGTCTCAATTAAAAAAATACTCCCGGCATCTGCACCGGTTATTTTACGTGAGTTCTCCAGAATGAGTTCCAGGAGTTTTCCGAGATTCTTTTCATTACTTAAGGCTTTTCCGATTTCTATGAGTTCCTGCTGGTCCCTTTCAATATCAATAAGTTCCTGACGGTCGTGAAATTCATGTAATAATGCCAGATGATATTCTTCCATCACAAAAAAGGAATTTTCCACAACAAAAAGAAATTCCCTGGCGGAAATTACTGTATTTCTATATGAGGAAACCCTTCTCGTTTTATTATAGCGAAAAAAATCCTTCTTTTGATCAAGACAGAGGACAATGAGTTTGTAATAAAAGTTTTTTATCTCTTTCCCCTTTAATTTCAGGAATCGATCAATCTCCTGAAGTTTTTCATGTTGAATAAACAGAACTATATAGAAGGGTTGATTTTTTCCGGAATAAGGTGATACGAACTCATTTAGTTTTTCAATAATTGTGGTGATGATAAAAAGATTATCTTTTTTGTATAAAGATGTATCAATTGAAGCGGTAAGATCTTGATCAATAATAACATAGTGATTCATTTCGATACCTTTTTAATCCTGTTCTTTTTTATATCTCGGCAGAATACCCCTTTTAAAATAGATATGTTTCCTTATACTTTTTTCTCAAGTTTACTTTTAGAGTCCCCCTTACTATAGTATCATTTTATTCACCCCTGTCAAGATTAATGTATTGCATTGAGGATCCTTTATTTATAAAATATAAATAACAGAGGTTATTGCATGTACAAAAATGAATACTCTCGTCAGTGTAGATGTGAGAACATTCATTACGCAGGCTACGCCCGCAACCCAAATAAT
>JAFGRV010000517.1 GCA_016934975.1 Spirochaetales bacterium
ACAAATAAACTCGCCGCCAGGTGAATATAATTTTATCCGGGGGATTCCTTTTTCCGCGGTTACAAATGTAAAATTATATTTGCTCTCGGGTGTATTCCCCGGTAAAAGCGCAATATGAACAGGATTACAGCATCCGCAGAATTCTCCGATGTCACTCCCCGGCGAACCCCATTTTTTTAAGGATTCACCCGCTGCCGACCAATGCTCGATCCTGTGGCGTCCCGGATTCACGATCCAGAAGGTATCATCAGTTCCCGCGGCAATGTCGAAATAGGGGGAAGGAATGATAAAATATGGTTCTTTCGGGTCATCTTCACCGGTAATACGACTGATAAGGGTTCCGTCTTTTGTAAAACAGAGAACTGAATGATCCCCGGCATCTGCTGCGAATAGATAATTATCCCCTAAAGCCAGGGATGTAATGCAAGCGTCTTCTCCCAGGAAGGCCCATTCATTTCTTTCTTTTGTTTTCATATTAATTTTTTCAATATAATCCACATACCCGATATAAACAATTCCAGCAGCAGAAGCAGCGAGAGAATACACTTTACGGCCAAGTTCAAGGCGATCCGTGATTTCACCATCTTCCTTTATGACGAGAAGATTTTCATCCCCGGCAGCATATATCAACCCATCCGGATCGACTGCAATCCCTCGAGGTGATTCAAAGGGAAGAGGGATTGATGGGGCTTCTTCATAGCATACCAATTCCGGATCAACCCTTAAGAATTCATCCAATCCATATTCATGGGGATTTTTCCAGGTTTTATTTTTATTGCATGAGAGAAGAAACATCATACAACTATATAAAACAAGAATGACGATAATAGTTAAAAAAATATAATTTTTCCTTACCATAATGTCTCTACCTCGATTCTGCCGCGATATTGATACAAACAAGCTGTCTCGAATCTCTTGCCAATAGCATTCCATTAACCAAAGCAAGAGGACCCCAGGCATCTCTCCCCGAGAGAATCTGCACCGAATCAAACTCATCATATTCACTTATCGAGGCTTTTACCATAAATAGGATGCCGTCATCCCGAAGTATAAAAAATTTTCCATCCCCAAGAAGATACGGACCAAGTCCAAACCGTTTATCTTTACCACTCGTCCATACAATCCTGCCATCCGGATCATAGCAAATAAACTGGTTGCGGAAAGGACCGGCATCTTTTGGCAATACTCCGAATAAATGCCCATCGTATAAAACAGGAGTCTGCTGTTCACAGGAAAGTCCTTGCCGGGGCTGGGTTGCATAAAGGACCTCGGTACTGAATATATCCCCTTTTTTTATCACTTTTAGCATCATACTCCCGGCGCCATATCCCGCTGTAAGAAAAATACGATTATCCGGAAATATAACAGGAGAAGGAGCGATCACTGCATTATTCCACGCTGTTGTAGACCAGAGGATCTCACCCTGCTTTTCACCCCGGGCAGCTATGCCGCATAAACCACCAAGAGCTGAGTATACATACATTGGGACTCCGTCAATTGACATGGGCATAATCGATGAATGGGACATTTTCCACCCAAAGGTATTTTTTGTTTCCCAGAGGACCTCGCCTGTTTCACAAGCAACACCAATCATCAGGGAAGTTCCGGCCGGTGCAATAACAGCAATATTATTATCTATTACCGGACATTGGGCAGTATACCAGGCAGGTACAATTGTCGCATACTCTTTTTCAAGATCAATCCCCCAGAGAAAATCCCCTGTGTGAGCATCGACACACATGACATGCCCAAGGGGTCCCATTGATACGACAAAGGAATCCGAAACAGCAGGTATGCTCCTGGATATTCCATGATTTCTTTTTACAGGGAGAGAATACCATCGCCTCCAGATTTCCTTTCCCGTATCCAGGGAGAAACGGCGGAGGGTGTCTGCTTTGCGGTCTTCATCATAATCCATGATATAGACAGAGCCGTTTGCCACAGCCGGGCCGGCATGTCCTTCCCCAAGGTCAATTTTCCAGAGGATTTCCGGTTCCTGACCAGCCCACGAATCAATGAGGGGTATATTTTCCCGGTTAATATTATCATACTCCGGTCCCCTGAACCGGGGCCATTGTGCAGTAACGGCAGAAGGGATACCATCAAACTCCTGAAAAAAAGCACCAATCCTGACCGATTCCTGGTGCAGACCAAGGGTTTCCGGCTTATTATCAAGCCCGGGAGTAAAGCTGTAAAATTCCTGGGGGGGGTCGCTATGGAGCCACCACAATATGAGTAAGGATGCTAACAGAGTAATGAGAAAAACTGTTGAAAAATACAATTGTCGTTCATTCATAGTAAAGTAAATACTTTTTTATTTCGTATACTCAATTTAGTTGAATTTCTCCGTATAGTAAAGGTTCTTACAATATAACCTGGCGAGTATTCTCGCCACATATTATTGAATTTTTACAAGAGGCAGAGTAAGCCTCTTATAATATAAATTACAACTCATTCAACAATAAACCAGATCATATTATCTGCACGAAACTGAAAAGAATATATTATTTTATAATATAAAAAGCAAGTGGGAAAATCCGGTGGAAAAAATGAATTGACCTTTCCTTTATAATTGTTTATATATGTTATATAATTATTACTTTTTTATTTTCTCGTAATAATTATATTTCATAATAAAGATAATGCCATTAATAAATTTACTAAATTTTTCTTGACAGGGATACCTCATTATATTAAATTTTACCTGAGATTTATGGAAAAGAAAAAAAAAGGCCACAAAACATTGGTTTGTGATGTTTTGGGCTCTAATATTATACCTCCTTTCTCAAACCAATACAAAAAGTTTTACTGAAGGCCTTTATCGTTCGGCCTTTCATCCTTTATATAGTTTCACCGCATTTTATTGCAGTGGTGAACAGGATGAAAGGCTCTTTTTGTAAAAATCCTCTTCTTTTTTTTTGACAATCACATATTCCTTCGATTATGCTTTTATATAGTTCCAAAAGAGAAATTTGTGTTATTAATAAAAGGGAGGCGATCACATGCATGATGCAAAGATAAGTAAAACTATCATCATCTTATTTATTCTGCTTTTCTGCTTTATTTATCCCGTATTCACGGAAGATATCTATGTAAAAGCAGGAGAATCGGGAAAAGGGACCAAAGAAAACCCATACGGGACCCTGTGGAAAGCCATGGAGAAGGCTATCCGGGGGGATGTTATTCATGTTACAGAGGGTATATATACCGGTAAAGGCGATTCCGGGGCTTTTATTGCAAAGGTACCGAACCTTACATTAGCGGGTGGTTATAATGGAGATTTCTCTGATCGTAACCCGTTTAAATATCAAACTATTTTAAAGCGGGCGGAGGATTACAAAGGTGACTGGACAGGACTTCCCAGTGGAATTATCGCTGGACAAGATGATCATGGCGGTCTTATCGCCGACGGCTTTGTTCTGGAAGGCAGAACTCGTAATAATTATAAATCCACCGGGGATTTGAGCCAACAAGGCTCTTTTTCCGGACCAGCCTTTGAAGCAAACGGAACAAATATAAAGATACGGAATTGTATTATCTTAAATCCCTGCGGAGTGGGAATTTATGTGACATGGAAAGGAGAAGAGAATGAAGTCTCCAACACATTTGTCCTTAATACCCTTTATACCGGAATAAGCACACGGTCTGCCCAACCGGATTCGATTATTACCATAAAACACAGCACAATCGGTTTTGTCTGGTTTCAACCAAGTAAAGGCGGAGGAACTTCGATTTTTATCGGAAGTCAGGGTCAGACAATTCTCGACAATAATATTTTTATGTTCAACCAGGAACACGCAGTTCTCAATGGATTTGGGAATGAAGATACGATATTGACAAATAATCTTTTTTTTCAGTGTCAGGGGGGGTATTACAAATATATGGATGAAGATGGGAAAAACCTTCTTATCTGGAAATCCGAGGAACTCGAAGAAATCAATGAGGACTCCGAGTTTTATATGCTTCTGGAAGCAGAGGGAAATACCGACAAAAATCCGAAACTGAAACCGGACAAGGCCTATTTTGAGAAATTCTCCAATTTCGTAGCAGGTGAACCGGGAAAATTGAATATGGATGAAATGAATGAGTGGCGGAAAAGCCTGGGACTGCCGCTCCAGGCAGAAGCCGGCACAGGAAGTAAAAACTGGGCACCTGCATATCCCCTTGAGTCGGTAATACCAATGCTGGCTATGTCAAACGGAAAGTATGGTGTTAATCTGAGCGGACCATTTGAATCATACTCATCGGTTTCGGAAGAGGAAACCTATACGTATAAGGAAGTTGAGTTTGGTAAGTTTGAAAAAAATGATTCCGGGGTCAAAGGATTAAGCAAAACACCAGTTATGTTTAATGCCGGTCTTGGCCCCAATAAAATGGAATGGTATGTAAAGGACGCAGACAGGGATAATTACCGGTGTGTCATGCTTTTACTTCCGGGAGAGAGTGAGTATACACGGAAATATGTATATGGGTATTTACTAAAAGGCTCTGATGCGGAAAAAGACTGGGATAAATACTATAAGAAAAAAGACAACTATAACAAAAAAGGCGGTGTTGTCATAAAAGGAATCGCGTACTATATAGATTCAGGTTCTATCCCGTACCCTGTGGGTGTCATTGTAAAAGAAGTAAGTAGAAAGTAACCGGAAAAATCTAAAAAATTATATTCTTTGAATAACTAAGGCTTTCTTTTTTAAATAAATCATATTAGTATCATACCCGGGTGCCTGAAAGAGCAGCCGGGTATTTTTATACCATGAAAAGACCACCCGGATAATGCGTATTAAATTTTTAATAAGAATTAAGGAGTAAAAAATGAAAAAAATCGGTATTATTGGATTTGGAAATATGGGGGGTGCCATAGCAGCGGGATTAAAACAAACACAAGCCTTCGAGATCTTAGTAGCAGAAAAAAAACCTGAGAAAATTGATATTGCAAAAGATATCTATCATTGCAGCATTCTTACATTACCCGAACTTATCTCATCATCTGATATTATTGTCATTGCGGTAAAACCTCAGGAACTCGGCCTCCTGTTCAAAGATATCGCATCCTTAACAGCGGGAAAAAAGATCATCAGCATTGTTGCGGGGAAAAAAATCAGATTCTTCAAGGACCTCCTTCAAACAAACACCGTGACCAGATTTATGCCGAATCTGGCCGCTTCCGAATCCCAGGCCCTTGTGGGAATATCTTTTAGTGAGGATGTTGATGATGAGTTTAAGCAAGACTGCCTTGCTGTGGCCCGGGCCATGGGAACCCCATGCGAACTGCCCGAATCCCTGATGCCCGCAGTGACCGGACTTTCAGGATCCGGAATCGCTTTTGTGTTTGCCTTTATTCATGCCATGGCCCTGGGGGGAGTTTCTTCGGGTATTGCTTATCCCACATCCCTTACTATCGCATTAAAGACAATTCAGGGCGCCCTCGCTGTCATGGAAAAAAATAAGGAAAATCCCATTGAACTCTTAAGCAAAGTAATCTCACCGGCAGGCACGACAATCCGGGGTGTTACCGCTCTGGAACAGGAAGGATTTACCTATTCCGTGATAAAAGCGATTGAAAGCGCCACTTCCCGTGCTGCAGAACTGGAAGGGTAACGGAACTATAAAAAATCCCGACCTGATCCTGTAACCATGCCGGTGAGATTGATCCACGGAGAAAATAAAGGATAAAAGGTATTGAGTAACTTTAGATTTTCTTTATTAAACCAGTTAAAACCTTGCCCGGACCGAGTTCTTCGAATTCAGTAACACCCTTTTCTTTCATATAGAGTACTGATTTAAGCCATTGAACGGAATGTGTTATTTGTTTATAAAGATTTTCTTCGATAGAATTTTTATTATAAGGAAGAGCATTAACGTTTGCGATAACATCGATTTTAGGCTCAAAAAATTCAAATTGTTCAATATAGGATTTAAAATTTTCCGCTGCGTCATTCATATATCGTGAATGAAAGGCGCCGCTTACCTTAAGCGGAAGATAGAGCATTGCTCCGGCAGCTTCAAAGACTGATTTAGCCCCTTCAATATCCTCTTTACGTCCGGATATAACGATCTGATTAGGTGAATTAAAATTTGCAATATCAATTGAAGTAAGAGAATTATCAATTAATACCTTTTCAATTTGATTAACCTCCAGACCAATTACAGCAGCCATTCCACCACCTTTCGCTTCGGACATGAGCTGTCCTCTATATTTTACGATCTTTAAACCTGTTTCAAAATCATAAACACCGGCTGCGAACAAGGCACTATATTCACCCAAACTGTGACCCGCAACATAATCCGGTAATATACCTGTCTCTTCTTTCTTTTTTAAATAGGTAAGGGCATTAACAACATACAGCGCAGGCTGCGTGAATTGTGTCTGGCCAAGCTGATCATTCGGATCATTCAAACACAATTCTCTAATAGAATATCCAAGGATATTATCCGCTTTTACAACAAGATCTTTATATGAATCAAAAAGATCTTCACCCATTCCTTTTTTTTGAGAACCCTGTCCAGGGAAAACATATGCTTTCATATTAAATTCTCCTTTTTCTATTTATATAGATTTATAATTCTTTAATAAAATCTTCTGTTTCTTAAAGATTCAACCCCTGACTTCCACGGAAGATATAGATGATTGAACTTTCAAACCGGATGTATAATAAAAATTCTATTTTAGCAGATTCAAAAAAGTCCCGTAAAGTTTAGGATTAGGATATATAAAAGATGTGCTGTCATCAATTTTATCGATCGTTTTCCTGATCAAAATGGATTTCAGGCAAGCATCCGAAAATATCCTTCTCTTAACATTTTAGTATATGTCCCGGCTACACATGATATCTCAATGATATCAATTGGATTATCGGGCCATTATATTTAAAAAATTTTAAATAGTCAAGATATGATCCGGCAGCA
>JAFGRV010000518.1 GCA_016934975.1 Spirochaetales bacterium
AGTAAAAAGGTTTGTAATTGCGAAAGTATAAAATTTCTATATTTATTAAACAAAATTGTTGACAAAACAATTTTGTTTGGTTACTATTAGTGTTAAATAAATAAAAGGGAGTAATTTATGAGAAATTACACAGGCCCGCCGGTCACAGGGGATGATTTTTTCGGGAGAGCAAAGGAACTAAAAAAGATGGGGGATTTACTTGTAAAAGGGATGAGTATTTTTATTCCCGGACCACGTCGAATTGGAAAAACTTCTCTTGCGCAAGAGTTTATGAGACAAAATGATAAAGCATACCGTTTTATTTATTTTGATTTGGAAGGAAAACAATCGCTTCTTGAGTTTTGTGAAGATTTATTAAGAGAGATGAAATCAAAACAAATGATTTTTAAGGATATCTGGGATACATTATCCGGAATGTTTCAGAGTGTAGAAGCATTAATCGCAGAAGTGAGACTTAAGAAATTAGAGTTTCCATTAAAGGATGTCATGAGAATGTGTGAGGATATTTTAAAAAGATTGACAAAAGAAAATATGGTACTTGTTCTGGATGAGTTTTCCGATTTTCTTTTTCATCTATCAGAGAGAAGAGAAGTTGAATTGTTTCTCTCCTGGCTCAGAAGTTTAAGGCATAAAAATTATATCCGAATGATTGTCACAGGTTCAGTGAATATTATCTCGACCGTGGAAGAATTAAATTGTATGAATTATATTAATGATCTGCCTCCGGTAGCAATACAACCTCTTACCAGGGATGAGGTACGGGATTTGATTACTGAATTATTAAAAGAAAAGAATATTTTACTAAAAGGCAAGGCCCAATCCTTTGTATTGGATAAATTGACCGATGGTATTCCCTTTTATCTACAGCTTTTTGCTGATAAAATTATGGATGAACATGAAAATATGGAAATAACAGATTTGAAAGAAATTAAACCATTTTATCTTAAGCTGATTGAATACGATTACCCTGCCTTTATTGATATGCATGATAGATTAAACCGTTATCTTGAGGAAAAGGAAAGGAAAATCGCTATAACACTTTTATCCTATATTTCGGACAAACCACTTGCTCTAAAAGATTTATTTCCTTATATAGAAGAATCTACAACGGATATTCCTTTCGTACATAAAATATTAAAACGGCTTGTTGATGAATGTTACCTTTCCCTGAACAAGGGGATATATTCCTTTGTATCACCAATTTTACGTGAATGGTGGCAGCATAAATATGAATATGAAAGGGAAATGAATGACAATCAATAAATATGACCCCAGGTTGAAACTTCACGAAGAATTGAATGCTCTGTTTGTCTGTGGGGAATCCATCCTAAAGGAATTATGGGTTTCTCTTGCACCCGGAAAAAATGAAAGTCTTACAAATCAGTCCTGGATCATTACCGGGCCCCGAGGGGCTGGTAAATCTCATCTTCTTACCAAATTATATAAAGATATAAAAGCGGATGAAAAGTTAAGTAACCTATGGATTCCCCTTATTTTTCCGGAAGAACTCTATGGTGTTCACTCGCTTTTCCGGCTTCTTGTAAAAGTAATAGATGAATTATTCAGGCAAAATGATGATATGGTGCTTCTATCAAAAAAGAAAGTTGAGTTTGCAAAACTTAAAAGAGCGGATTTTTCCGGGACATTCAAGCAAAGAAAGAGTCAACAACATGACGCCTCAAAAAAACTATTTAAGTTTTTAATGCAATTACGAAAGGAAATGGGGAAAAAGTTTATTCTTCTCCTGGAAAATCTACAGATGCTTTTTACCGAACAACTCACAAACGATGAACTGCAATTTTTGCGTAGTGTTATGCAGGAACATCCGGAGGGCTTTATCATTATCGGGACAGCGCTTTCTGTTGTCAACCAGATAGAGGTGTATGGGAATCCGTTTTACCATTTTTTTAAAATCCGCAGGATTGACCAGCTGAGTCAGGAGGGGATGGTCCAATTCATCAGCCTGGCTGCATCATATTATGATGATACATCGCTACATGGAAAAATAAAAGAAAACCGTCCTTACATCTACACCTTTCGGCTCCTCACCGGTGGCAATCCCAGACTCATTCTCCTTTTATATGAATTGCTTCGAGACACCTCTTGTCTTTCCACGGAACTTATCCTGGAAAAAATTATGGATCTCACTCCATATTTTAAAGACAGGACTCTGGAAGCATCTCCCCAAAAAAGAATAATCCTGGAAGCCCTTGCCTTCGGGCCCCCGGCGCAAACGGCAACAGAGATCGCCGATTATTTGGGAGAAGATGCCGGTTCTATTATGGAACAGCTTAAACGTCTTAAGACAGAAGGCTGGATTAATGGGATACATCTGGAAGGTGAAGGAATACGGAAAAAGGAAGTCTTTTATTCTCTCCGGGATTATTTTTACCGTGTATGGTACAAGATGCGCTCCGGCGGAATTGATGAAGCGGATGTTTTCTGCATGGCGGAACTGGTAACAGTGTTATATAAAAAGGAAGAGATCGAGATCAGGGCGGCTTCCTGTGATTTGGGACAGGATGGAAAGAAGTTGATGTACACCAGGGCGCTTGAGCTAATGAAGGATGAAACGTATGTGAGTTCTATTGAACGGTTGCATAAAGTGTCGGAAGAGCAAATTGAAACAGAAGTGAATGATTTATTTGATAAGGCTGCTGGTTATGCTGAAAATAACGATTGGGATAAACTCATGGTAGTTGGTGAGAAATTAACTCACTATAATGATTTTGAAGGTGATGGTTTTTTTGCTTTAGGTTTGGCCAGTTTGGGACAACATAAAAATGAACAAGCAATAAGGTATTATAAAAAAGCAGTTGCACTAAATTGTGATGATGTTGCTGTCTGGAATTGTTTGGGAATTAGTTATGGAGAGTTGAATAAGCAAGAGATGGCGATAAAATGTTATGAAAAAGTAGTAATGATACAGAAAGATAATTATGATGCCTGGTATTATATGGGGCAAAGTTATACTGTATTGAAAAAGCATGATATTGCGATAAAATGTTTTAAGAAGGCATTAGAGATAAAGGAGAATGATGATACTTCCTGGTTTAATATGGGATATAATTTTGCGGAATTGCAAGAGCATGAAAAAGCGATAGAATGTTTTGAAAATGTAGTATCGCTAAAGAAAGATAATGATACTGCTTGGTATACTATAGGAGTGATGTATTCTTTATTGAATAAACATGAAAAAGCAATAGAGAATTATCGTAAAGCAGTAGTGATAAATGAAGGTAATGAAATTGCATGGAATAATTTGGGAGTGAGTTATAATGGGTTGCAGAAATATGAAAAAGCGATAGAGTGTTTTCAAAAAGCAGTATCAATTACCAAAGATTATTATGACGCTTGGTATAATATGGGGAGATCTAACAATTTTTTGAATAAGCACGAAAAGGCTATCGAATGTTATAAAAATGCAATCGCTATAAAGGAAAATGGATATGAAGCCTGGAATAATATGGCGACCAGTTATTGCAGAATAAAACCTGCAACAGTTGAAAATTATCAGAATGCTTATAATGCGTATTCAAACTCTATTATTCATTTACCGTATTTCATTACGATTCTTCTTGCGAATATCACTGCTTACACCGACATAGCCGCAGCCATTTTCACTCCTTCACAAAGCCTCCAAACCCTTCTTGCTCAGGAAACCACTACCCCTGATAAATTGGAAGCCCTCTGCCAACTGCTCCTTCTTGGAAAACTTACCACTGTCCTGAACGAAGCAGACGAATTGCTTAAAACAGAAACCATTACTCCTCAACAGGTTAAAAAGCTTCTTTTTTTTACCGAAGCATACCTCCTTGACCTGCTAGAAACAGACCCGGGATCGAAAACGACAAAGGAAATCCTGGGTTTCTGGGGCAAAGTTTGTTCTGTTTATTATAAAGAAGATGAAATAAAACGAGCTTTTCAGGAGTTTTTTATTCACTATATCCGGATCGCGGGAAAAGAAAAGCTTTCTCTTGGGGTAGTAGAGAATATGATTACCCAACTGAAAGAGGAAGGGATCATAATCTCGGATATACTTCTTGCGATTGTCCGGTGCATAAAAAATCCCAATTCCCGTGAAGCAAAAAAGTGGTCCGGGGACCCTCTCTTCGCGGAGATTGTAAAACAACTCTCGGAACAAAGCGGGAAGCATGAAGATACAGTAAGAATATAAAATAACAACTCTGTCGTTTTTTACTCTTATTTTATTTGTAGCTCTTCTGCGCCCTCAATCCTACTATTTTTTCCTGATCTTCGAAATATTGACTTTTATCCTTGTAATCCCCACCTGGACTTTCTCCCCTCTTTCTGATACTATTTCCTCTCTATATAACCGGTACACTATGACGCTAAAAATATGTATTTTCGATAATTACGATTCTTTTACCTACAATCTCTATCACGTGCTCTCCACGGTAAGAAAAAAAGCGGAATATGTTATTATCCGGAATAAAGACAGAACTGTATTTGACCTTGATTTTAATGTCCTCATTATTTCCCCCGGTCCCATGGGGCCGGAGCAGACCGGATGTCTTACGGAATTGTTTGAGACCAGGATTATTCCGGAACGAATACCGGTCTTCGGTGTGTGTCTCGGTATGCAGTTTCTCGGGGCTTTTTATGGTGCGACAATTGTCCCGGCAGTCTATCCGGTACATGGGAGAATGATGATGATAAATCACGATGGAGAGGATTTGTTTCGGGGGATAAAGAAACAGATGGGGGTGATGCGGTATAATTCCCTTGAGGTGACAAATATTGAACAAAAACCAATCCGGGTGCTTGCCCGGGAACAAGCAACAGGGATGATTATGGCCCTCCGTCACAAAGATTTTCCTTTTGCAGGGGTCCAGTTTCACCCGGAAAGCTTTCTCTCCTGCTATTCTCATAAACTTATAAATAATTTTTTTAAGATCTATGTGGAACATTAACGTAACAACACAAAATATACACCTGCGAATCGAACTGCTCCCCCTCTTCCATACCGTGACCCGCTATGAAGGCATTTTATTATTCAGCTCACACATCCCCCGGGGGAAAAATATCGCTGGATTTAATCCAATTTTAAAAATAACGGAAAATAGTATTGAGTATGATAAGCAAAAACAGCGGATTGATGATCCGTTAAAAGAAATCGATTCGATAATCTCTCATGTGAACGGAACTGCCGGACTAACCGGAACTACCGGACTGAGAGGTTCAGAGGCGGGGTTTTTAGGATACATCGCGTATGATTATAAAGACCGCCTCGAGGAACCCCATCTTTACAACATCCCCGGACAAGGGTTGATCGGTGATCTCTACTTTGCCTTGTTCGAATACTACCTGATTTATACGACCGGCAGCCGGAATGCGACAATTGTCACCTTGCGGCCCTCCTTCCGATACAGATCACGAGGACTTGAAAAATTAATTGCGACAATTGTACGCCCCCCGGAAATCCATCAGCCTCAAAAAAAATCCGTATATTCAGGTACATCCCTTCCCAAACAGAAGTATGAAGAAGCGATCAAAAAAACCATCGGGTATATTAAAGCCGGCGACATCTATCAGGCAAATATCACCCGGGCGATCAATGGCCGAACCGGGTACACCCCCGAAGAACTGGCATACCGGTTGTATTATTCCAACAGGATCGAGTTCGGTGTGTATGCCGTCATCGGCGATACTCATGTTATCAGCACAAGCCCGGAACGTTTTTTTAAGGTTGATGGAAACACCATTCTCACTTCTCCCATCAAAGGTACTATCGAGAGGACGGGAAAGGGGGCGATAAACCGGAAAAATAAAAAAACCCTTCTGCAATCGGAAAAGAACAAGGCGGAACTCGCCATGATTGTTGATTTATTGCGGAATGATATCTCGAAGATTTGCAGAATCGGGAGTGTGAAAGTAAAAGGATTTCCCATACTCAAAGAACTCTACAATGTGTATCATCTTGTTGCGGATATCGAGGGCATACTTTTCCCGGAGATTGGATTTAAAGAGATAATCCGGGGACTTTTCCCCGGGGGGTCAATCTCCGGGTGTCCCAAAATCCGGGCATGTCAGATTATCGAAGAGCTGGAAAAAGAGGGGCGGGGATTGTATACGGGAAGTTTCGGATATTATTCTTTTACAAAAACCATGGATTTTAATATTATGATCCGGTCGCTTTTTCTTACAAAAGGTGATTTTATTTTTAATGTGGGCGGTGGGATTACCCTGCTCTCCGATCCCCGGGAAGAATACGAGGAGACAATCTATAAGGCAAAAACCCTCTGGGAAGCCCTGGGCCTGGATGATGTGTGGGAGGAGCGGTATTGTATTTTAGAGAAAAAACAAAGGTTTAAGGATTGATGTTGCATATAATTGGTCGTATTTTGATGATGACGCTGTATTGATGAGTTGTCTATTTCCGGCCGGGTTCTTCATCAGGAAGAAATATATCAACTCTAACAGGAAAAAAACATCATAAGAGCAAAATCAGGAGGAAGCGTGGAAAATAACATATTATATAATGGAAGAATAACTCCCGATTCAATCGTTACTCATACAGGGAGCAGTTTTTTTAATTACGGGATCGGTTTTTTCGAAACGGTTCTGTATCAGAACAACAGGCTTTATTTTTGGGCAGATCATGTGGAGAGGCTGCAGCAGACAGCGGAATTATTCGAGTTTCTCCTTACCAGTGAGTGGCTTTCCGAAGATTTGGTCTATGAGCTTATCAGGCACAATAAAGGGGAACAGAATATATTACGTGTAAAAATACTCTGCGGACCGATCCGGGAACAAGGGGTGTGGGATATAATCATATTTGTAAAAGAATATGAGCGGCATACAATGGATTATGAATTATTTATCCACTGGGAACCGAAAGACGGTTTTTTTTGTAATTTTAAGTCGGTAAATTATCAGGCACTTTTATACTGGCGGGGTTATTATAAAGAACACTTTCAAGCCGATGAGGTTCTGTTTTTAAATTACCAGGGAAACATCCTTGAAGCATCTGCATCCAATGTTCTTGTCGTTAAAGATAGTGTTCTCTTTTATGTTGATATTCACGATAATTATCTTCCGGGGATTATGCAGAAGAATATTGTTAAAGAAAGCACTCATCTCGGTTTTAAGAAAGCGGTTCCGATACAAGGCGGATTCACTCTTGATTTCCTGGAAAAGGCGGATGAGGTGCTTTTAACCAACAGCCTTATTGTTGCGCAAAGAACAGGACAATTACATGGAAGCAAGAATAAAAAAACCTTTTTTTATAGAGACAGCGGGTGTGTAAGAAGGATACAGGAATACTTCCTTGACTTTTTACACCCGAATGAGTAACTTTGTGTACTTATGGATAATGATTTTAAACCTTTGCTCGTTAATGAAGATATCTTTTTTAACCATTATAAGGGAAAAGGGCTTGCGGAAATAATTCATGGTCTAAGCTGGGTAACGGAAAGTTTCGGCATTGTTGATCAACTGAGAAAAGATCCCGGGAACAGCAAATTAAAGATGAGACTTATCCGGGATATTCTTCCCGAATTAAAAAAAGAACCTGTCGGTGAAAAAGCCTTTTCCCGGCTGAATGAAATTGAAATTTATATCGAGAAGCATGATTCCCTGGAAACATTAGCTGAGATGCTCGATATACTGCTCCGTGAATTAAGCAAAGGATACAGACTTTTATTGCAGGGGTATGCAACCCGATAGTTTACTGTTATTTCTTCCATATCGCAGGAATCAGGATCTTTCACCGGATTCCGAATCTTTAAAAAAATAAAGCCGGTTGATTGCATTACAGGATATATTTAGATACACTCATGTCCGGAAGGTGTAAATGAAAAAAAGTCTTATATGTCTGGCAGTAACAGAAACTACTCTTGGTAAAAATCTAAATACTATACTGAAGTACAGAAACTCTATCGATATGGTTGAACTCCGCGCAGATTTTCTTGACAAAGCCGAACTTCCTTTTTTACATAAATTCCCCAGAATGACGGATCTGCCGATTATTCTCACTATTAGAAAAAAAACAGATGGCGGGAAGTTCGTTTCGGATGAAAGACAAAGACGGCAGCTTCTGGGAAATGGGATTCAAGGGAATTATTCATATATTGATCTTGAAGAAGATTTTACGGATAATGATTTCTCCAAGCGGATAAAAAAGAAGGGCGTGAAGATTATCCGGTCATTTCACGATTTTAGCGGTGTGCCTCATGATCTTTCACGCCGCATAAAGGCTCTCGCCAAAAGTCCCGGGGAACTCCCCAAGGCAGCGGTTATGCCACAAAGCACGTCGGAGGTGTACCGGCTGCTGCAATGCTATAAAGAGTGTGATCACATGGATAAAATTCTTCTCGGTATGGGGACTTTCGGGTTTCCTACCAGAATCCTCTGCTCTTCCCTCGGCTCATATCTTACCTATTGTTCTGCTCCCGGTGCCTCGGCTGCTCCCGGTCATATCGATCCGGTAACCCTAACCGATTTATACCGGTTCCGGGAAATCAGCCCCAAAACCTTTGTATATGGCATTATCGGAAATCCGGTCATGCATACTTTCTCCCCGTGTATTCATAACCCGGGGTTCGCCCGGATCGGCCTGGATGCAGTGTATCTTCCGTTTCATGTGGACTCGATTAAGGATTTTATGGAGGTTGCGGAGTTTCTTGACATCCGGGGATTTTCAGTTACTATCCCCCATAAAGAGAATATTATACAATTTCTTGATAAAAAGGATCAAAGCGTCACTCAGGTTGCAGCATGTAATACAGTTGTTAAAGAAGAATCAACTCACAAACCGGCACGTTACTGTGGTGTTAATACTGATGGAATCGGTTTTGTCGAGGCATTAAAAGAAAGACTCAATAAAACTTCCCTGGATGGTTTAAAGGTGACCACGATCGGGGCGGGGGGCGCGGCAAAAGCAATCGTCTTTGCATTGGTTTCCGAAGGCGCGGAAGTTCTCATTATAAACAGAACTGTCCATCGTGCAGAGAAACTCGCGGACTCCTTTCATTGTGCCTGGGCAGGACTTGATGATGATGGTCTCCTTAAAATGCAGGACTATAGTGATATTATCGTGCAAACGACTTCCTTGGGAATGGAACCGAACAGTAACATGGATCCAGTACCGGGATACACATTTAAAGGGCATGAAACGGTCTATGATATTGTCTATAAGCCGGAAATGACCCTGCTTTTGAAAAGGGCACAAAAAGCCGGGTGTTCGATTATATTAGGCAAGGAAATGCTTTTAGGCCAGGCATTTGTACAGTTCAGGTTGTTTACCGGAAAAGAATACCCGGATAAAGCAGGTGTCAGAATCTTGCTTTAATAAGCATCTTCTTGTGAGTAATAAAAGAGTGATAATGGTAAAAGAGTTGACTATATGATTTATCTGGATGGCCTTAAAAAGGTAGAGAAAATTCCGTGGAGGGATATACAGCCCGGAATGATTTTCCTCGGCGGTATCAGAATAAATGATACGATTCCTTTCGAATTACGGAATTTCCCGGTTCTTACGAGCTCGCTGTTAGATGAACTCCTGAAAAAATATTATTTTCTTTCCCGCCGGGATATCCTTGTTGTTAAAGCAAAAGTCGGCTATAGCCCTTCCAAATTGTCCGGTAAACTTTTGGAAGCCAGGGATAAAATAGAAAAGATTAATGCTTTTCGTCATGCTTATCTTTCTGCAAAGCTGAGGATTATGAAAGAATGCAGTCTCGCCGTATCCGTGGATACGTCATTCTATGATACCGGGATTGTTGATAAGAGATTTCTCATAAACAATGCATATAATTCCTTCAATAATCCATATTCTCACCTGGACAAGAAACGAATACCCTCTTTTTTTCATTCTTTACAATCGCCTATTACGTTAGGGCAGGTTTTAACAGGAAATCTGCCGATACAAGGTAATCTGCCTCTGGATGAACAAGTCCTTCTCCATCTGGTCGTGGATTATTCCGGAGGTTATTCCTCCGGTTATTCGAGCGATTATTCCTCCGGAGGTTATTCGGGCGGAATGGACCGGGAGGGAAAACGAGAGAGTGTCTTTGCAGCTTTGCAGTTATATTATTCCTATCTTCGGGAAATACTTAAAAATACCG
>JAFGRV010000519.1 GCA_016934975.1 Spirochaetales bacterium
ACGGTGAAGCGCACAATATATAAGGAAGATAACAGTATAAATGTGATCGATTTTACCTATGACACCATGAACCGTCTCGTCCGCACCACCGAAGGGACGGAGGTCACCGAATACTTTTACGACAACGCCGGGAACCGCTTTATCAAAAAGACCCCGGAAGGTGACATCACCCTGTACCTCCGCCACGGCCAGATCGCCGTTGCCATGGATGTGGAAATCAAAGCAGACCAGTCGGAAGAACGGGGCCGGGTAAACCGGTACGTGCTTTCCGGCGACCTGCTTGCAGGCAGGGTCACGACAATCGTGAAGGCGGATGAGACCAGGGAGGTGAAGAAGAGCTGGTACCACCTGGACCACCTGAACTCCACAAAATGCGTGACCGGTGAAAACGGCGAAGTGGAAGTAAACTACACCTACCGTGCCTTCGGCGAACAACTGCGTCGCCTCGACGCTGCCGGGAATGAGACGGATGATACGGCGAAGTATTCCTACGGTGGTAAGGAACTGGATGAAGGGACGGAGCTGTATTACTTTAACGCACGGTACTATGACGCAACGATTGGGCGGTTTATTAATGTTGACCCGATTCAGGATGGGAGTAATTGGTATGTGTATTGTGGGAATAATCCGTTGAACAGTGTGGATCCGACGGGGTTGAGTGAAAATTGGAACGAATTAAAAGAGAAATATAAGTTTTGGCAAAATGCAATAAATGTTTCTACAACTGTCCAAACAGGAGCGGCTATATATACTGCCGTATGCGGAGTAGGAGTACTTACTACTGCATTAGCTCCAGAGATTGTATTAACAAAAATCGGAACCGTAATACTATATATCGCTGCCGAAGCAGGAGGAGGATTAGTATTAATTTCTGAAGGTGCCAAAGCTGGATTTAAGAACATGCAGACAGAAATTGAAAATAAGCTTGTAAATCAACTTGATGATTATAGAAAAGATCTAATAGATAAAAAAGATAATTTAAATATGCAATTAGAAGATGATAATTTAACTAAAAAGGAGAGGATGGATATAAAAAAGCAAATGAATGAAATTAACCAATTTGTTGATGAGCTTTATGTAATTGATAGACAACTTACTAAAGAAGATATTGATGATAAATTACTTGATAAAGCATTTAAATATGCACAAGATTATGATCAGATGAAAACAAACAGGATGTTAGAAAAAAATAAGCCCAAGAAATTTCAACAGTAATTTGGATTTGTGTATTTATTTGTGATAGAAAATTTTTGATCAAATTAAATATGATGCCGGTAACCACTCCAGCCTTATAAAACAAGAAAGGAGCACTCATTGAAACAAAAAATCCTCACGCTGTTCATAATCACCCTTATCCTATCCTCCTGTCCCTCACCTGAAAAACCTCTGGAGATTTACGAGGGACTGAAATCCACAAGGGACGGAGCTCGAAAAAAATGATTGATTAACCAATGGCTCGGGACTTCGTGTTAAAATTTCAGGGGCAGCAGGGGTGTGCCAGCGGGCGTTTAACGCAGAGAAGCAGAAGGCGCAAAGGTCTCCAGCCGTTGTTAGCGGCGTGGAGGGGATGGAACCGGGTGGGATGGCACCATCCCGCCCCGGGCAATCATAAACACAACAAACAAGGAGGTTACCAACATGGTAATACAAAACAAAATTTTCTTATCACTTCTCATGGTGACAACACTCATCATCAGCCTCACTAGTACAGTATGTGCAGATGACACGTTAAATCTACAGCTTCCGTCACCCGACGGGATGACGGTGGAAGAAAAGGAACTGACAAACACGGATTTTTCCCTTGCGCTTCGAAGAGTACCTTTTATAGGAGTACAATTTATATTAGAAGATTCAAAACGTTCATTAAAGAACAGTCAAATCGAGACACTTCTTTATCAATCCACGGAGGAAGCTGTTTCCCTTTATCAGTCGGGAAGGAAATTAATCATGGCAAGCTGGATATCCTCATTGATTGGCAGTGGATGTTTTATTTATGCAACGCATCTTATATTGCAAAATGGAGACAATAAAACCGCGAATATTTTAGGAGGTGTCGGGATGGTTGGATTAGTCAGTACTATTTACTTCAGTATGACAGGATATAGTAACTATGGGAAAGCGGTCCGGGAGTATAACAGGTATTTGCGGACGACGTATGAATAGCGTTTCGTAAGGGCTCAGGGGGGGAGGGATGGAATTGGGAAGGGCGGGATATTGCTGTCCTGCTCCCTATCCCTTTCCTTTGCGTCTTGGTGTCTTTATGTTAAATCAAAAAAATCAACATAAAGACGCAAAGGAGAATAAAAATAAGCTGAAAAGTTCAGCTCATCAGGTTGATAGTGACCTGAATACAAAATATATTTGGAGGTTATCATGAAAAAAATAGTATTAGTAGCTGTCATTTTAATTTTATTATATAGTTGTGTGAGTGTTGTAAGATTAACGTCATATAAGGTGAGTAATTCTTCAAGTAACGTATCTATATTACTTATCAGTCAAAATCTCTCTGTCTCTCGTTTTGATAATGACCATGTTTTTTGGGGACCGGGATTTATTGCAAAGAAGGCACGGATTGATTTCCCTTCCGGGTTTCATACCCTTGAAGTCGATTACCGGTTTGAAAATGGATATTCAACAGAGGAAGCTAAAGGAATGATAGTGATGTGTGATTTCAAACCGGGAATGAGGTATGCATTAACTTATCGTAAACAAGGCAATTCGATTCATTTATCTTTGCGGCCTGAATAACCGATGGAGATTCCCCGGGAATAGATCCGGTCACATCCGGAAACCGGTCCTCTTTGTTAAGTAAACGAAAAGGACAAAAAATCTATCCGTCCCGTCCCCTTATAGTGAAGAATCAATGGATACTCCCCTGTGATATCAAGAGCTGTTCCGGTGCTATGCCAATGGGGATCCGGGTGTACGGGGATCTTTCCAAGCACTTTTCCTTTCACATCGGTTTTTACGAGAAAGGAGCCTTTCCCCTTTCCGCGAATCGTGAGATTCAGCTCTACAGCACCCTTAAAACGGAAATATCTATACCCGATCACAACGCCGTTTTTGATCTCCGTGATAAAACGTTCATTGTCCCGGTGGGTTACACAAGTCTTGCCGGGACGGAATCTCCCTACGGTTTTATGCTTCATTTTTCCGTCGGTAAGGATTGATGAGATCGGGGCGGGATACTCTCCTTTCGTCATCAAGGGGCCTCCATTAAGTCCACACGAAGTGATTTCGACCTGAGGAATGGAACCGTCAGATTCGATCTTAATCTTCTCGGCACAGGCCTGCCGGCTGAAAGTTGTATTATGGGTATGGCGGTGGTAAAAAACATACCACTCTCCATTGATGTTCTCGATACTCCCGTGGTTATTTCCGGTGGTGTTGAGGCGGTCTTTGGCTTTGCGTCCCCTGTAGCCGATATCCCCGGATGAGACAATTGTCCCTCCGAAAACAAAGTCTTTATCAGGGTATTTACTCGTGGCGTAGCAGAGCTCGTGCATCAGATGAGACGAATAGATAAAGTAGTAGGTGTCTTTGATCTTCCGGATGGAGCTTGCTTCAAAAAAGGCGTGATCGGCAAAGGAGGTTTCTTCGGCCGCCATTCTCCCGGGGACGATCCGTTTGATCTCCGATTTTACCGTGATCATGTCATCGGCAAGCTCCACGGTATTCGCCCCCATAATTCCTTCCGGTTCGCTCCGGATCTCATTCTTTGTTTTGGAGAACATTTTCTGCATCAGCCTGGTAATAATGGCACGCCCGATGGGACTCCGGGGTCTGCGCTGAGCCAGGGCCCAGCCGTAGTACAACCGGATCACTCCTTCGTCGTTTATAACCGCCGGATCAAAGGGGATCATTCGCTTCACCGGAGTTCCATCGGGGTATTGGACATCGCCGTGGTATTGAAACTTTCCCGCGGGAGTATCCGAGACAGCCACACTGATGGGGCCGTCAAATCCCCCTCCGACTTTTTCATCACCGGCGAGAGCGTAGTAGAGGTAGAAGCGTCCGTCATTCCCCCGGACAACGTCGGGGGCGTACATATAGATCCGTCTCCCATCATTATTGGGATCCTGTGAACTGCTGTAGATCACCCCTTCATACTTCCAATCCTTCAGATCGGTGATTGGTGCCGAATAAACGACGTAATCGAGCATACAGAAAGTCTCACCCCCCTCTTTATCGTGAGAGCCGTAAATATAGACCCGGTCACCAAAGACGTGGGGCTCTCCGTCGGGGATATATTCATTAAGGGAGAGAAAAGGGTTGTAGATTTGCTTCATATTATACACCTTAATAGAAAAAATTGGAAGTCGGCTACTGCCGACAATACTCCATATAAATACAATTGGAAGTCGGCTACTGCCGACAATACTCCATATAAATACAATTGGAAGTCGGCTACTGCCGACAATACTCCATAATTTGATTGTCTTTAATAGTATTTGAAAATCGGATTTATTGCAATCTGTTCAATATTTTATTATTATAACACTTATTAATTTTATCCACTGATCTTTTTGTATCAGCCAATCTAAATCTGAAGTTATAAAGCAATCTCGTCTTTCCACACGGCCAGGGTCCTTATCAATGGTTTTACAATAATCAAAGCTGGTTTTTCGTTTATTATTATTCTCTATACCATCAAGAAATAGTTTTATATCTTCATGTCGTGTTGCTTGATTTCCTTTTAATGCAAGAGTGTCGTCTGCTTCTCGGGACCCGAACAACGGCTCGGGATCCGAACAACGGCTCGGGACCCGAACAACGGCTCGGGGGTGTGGAGGCTGTAAAGCGGCAGGAGAATATTCCATCATTCCATTCTTTATCTACATTCATTAAACAATCATGAGGGATTGATTAATCACTGATAAAAATATAAAATAATGCAGAAATAAGGAGAATTGTATGAGAGTCATTATAATTATAAAAGATAATTCAAAAGCATCTCATTTTATAAAATTCTTAAAGGATATTCCATTTATTGAAATAGAAGAAAATATAAAAAAAGAATCACCACAAAGCATTATGGATTTATATGGTATATGGGAAAATAGTGATATTACGATTGATAAAATTCGGGAAAAAGCCTGGGGCAGATAATTATGGTTTTATGCGATACTAATATTCTCATTGAATTTTTTAAGAAAAATGTGAAGACTAAGGAATTATTGAGTGGAATTGGCAATCAGCATATATCAATTTCTTCTATTACGTTAATGGAATTATTGGTTGGGGCAAGAGATAAACAAGAGTTACAGAAAATATATAAAACCATACAGAACACTTCATTATTACACATAACCGAAAATATTTCGCTTTTGTCAGTCGAGCTTATAAATGAATATACAAAAAGTCATGGTCTGCTAATTCCTGATGCATTAATTGCTGCTACTGCAATTATTAACAAGATTCCACTATTAACATATAATATTAAAGATTTCAAGTTTATTAGAAACCTGGAGCTTTATAATTTATAAAATCCAAGACAGAAGTTTTCTTTTTTCCAGTCGTAAGACGACGGCCATTGTGTCGGTTACAAATTTAGTTTTCATGTGGGTAGATGTCTTTATAATCTTTAAATTTCATATCGAAGTGGTCTCATTCATTTTTACTTAAAAGTAAAAGACCACCTGCAAAGTCCATTCTGTGAATAGCGGTGACTTTTTCCAAATCAACACCCGAGGAAATCGGGAATACACCTTTATTATATAATCATTGGAATTCAACGAAGTTGAAATACACCTTTATTATATAATCATTGGAATTCAACGAAGTTGAAATACACCTTTATTATAAAATCATTGGAATTCAACGAAGTTTAACATGTAAAAGGCAA
>JAFGRV010000070.1 GCA_016934975.1 Spirochaetales bacterium
ATCCATTTTATACACTTTAAACCCCACTTTTACTCTATCTATCCAGTATTTATAAATTTAAAAAATTAATTTTAAAAAAAATTAACGAATTCTGCCTTATCTTCAATAATCGTTGAAATCTAATTGCAGTTAATTATCACTAAACTAATAATCTCCTTTGTATAGAAATGCTCTGAAAAGTCGGTATATATAATATTTGAGTTGATTTTACATTAGAAAAAGAAAAAAAACAAGCTGGAAATTGTAGAATTCGAAAATTACATAGATTTATACACAGAGGAATATGCATCATATTTAGTTATTATTATTTACAACCTTTTTATAACCGGTAAAATAGAGAGATGAAAGATTAATAAATTTTTTTAAAAATACTACTCATCCGAATAAATGGCTTTAAGGTTTATTCTTTTAATGTTGGATATAGAAAGTAAAAATGAGGGATTGTCAATTCCGGCATGTTCGATAACAAGTTGTGTCACCTGCTTAAGTTGTAAATTAATGATAAGGCAGGATTTAGATGACAATAGCATAGATATAATCCTACAATTCGTCCCTGTTGATCCAAGCATTATCCCCTCTGGAATCGATGATAAGTGAGACCATCCCCAAAATATCTTTGTTCAGCAGAGGGAAGAATAACCGCCTGCTTAACCTCCTTAAGCGGAGGTATCTCCAATTTTTAGTAATGTCTCAATATTGTTTATAGTGCTATCCTTTTCTGTAGTGAGTATAGTCGGGATTATGGTTTTATTCAAACGGGAAATATTTATATGTGTGTATCCATAGTTTCGCTATTTTAATGATTTTTCAAATTAAAATTTAAGTGTATCTAATCCTGTATATCCCTTATATCCTTTCAAAATTCGATTATAGAGAATTGTTGATGTGACAGCAGAGTGCTTGCACTTTTGAGTTGTTTCTGTTATAATTAATTATAAGGAGAATGTTATGGCAACAATAACAATAAGGAATTTACCGGAAGATTTAGTAAAAACAATAAAAAGTACGGCAAAAAAACATGGTGTATCTATGGAACATGAGATACGGGAACTTCTTAAATCAATGTTTATGCAAAAAAAAGAATTATTGGATCTTATCCGAAGCCAATGGGATGACTCGACAACTCCATCAGTCCATGATGTCAATAAATGGCGTCATATGGGGAGAGAATAATAAAAGTGGTTATTGATACTATGGTTTTTATATATGCACTTTGGGGTGTCATTCCTTACAGGGATGAAGCCCTTGCTGTATTAGAGAAGACCAAAGAAATAATTGTCCCGGATTCAGTACGGGCTGAAATTGTGAATGTGATATGGCAGTGGATACAGTGGGCACAACTCCCAACAGAGAAAGGGTTATTTGCATTGCAACATGTACAAGGGTTATTTACAGAGGTTGTCCCGTGTCATGATCTTTGGTTTATGGCATTAGATTTATCATTAAAAAACGATCACCCGGCGTATGATACTTTGTTTGTTGCACTTGCAGATCAGAGAAAGACAAAATTAGTCACTTATGATTCAAAATTAATAGAAAAATTTCCCCGGCAGGTATGTTGTATTAAGGATTATCTTGGGAAATAATTTTAGTATTATTTATTTATAATCACCTTAAAAGTTCAATTTTATTCTTTTTAATTTCCGTACTTTTTTCTTGACTTTGAGTTTTTTAGGTATTAATTTATTATTATAAAAAGTTTAATACAAAAAGGTGACTGAAAATGCATATTAACCTAGACATTAACAAAACTCTCAAGGATTGTGTTGAGACTTCCCGTACCGATTTACTCGTATGGAAGGATCTCGATCACTTAAAATCCTATTATGCAGAAGCAATTGATGGGGGCACCATCGATAAAATTGCTGCTGAGATTAGAAAAGAGAAAACAACATTTGTTGACCGCGACTATGACAATGGTGAGAACCTGGGAACTCATTTAAATGAGCGGTGTTTTTGCAATCTGGTGGAAATGAAGCTCATTGGCCAGAGTAATGAAGCATTAAAACAGTTCCTGGAAAAACCTTTGTACGACGGAGCCGCGGATCTATCAATGGAAACGCTGTAATCAGATGGGATTGATGTGTTCGTAAAGTAAAAACGGAGCGATTGATGTGCTTCGTTTTTACTTTTGTTTTTTGGGGTGGTGTTGTTGGTTGGTTTTATAGACGGAACTTCCATAAAGGGGAAAATTGTTCATTATAGAGAGTTAATAACCGTTGGCCTATAGGTATGTGACATAAAATAATCTGCAATTGTCGTATAAATTCATCATGCGTGAGCCTGGCTGTTTCTTTCTCTTCATCCCAATATTTAAACAATTTCTCAAATTCCTGATTTACATTATTACCGAAACATTTAGCCATCTCCAAAAAAAAACTCAACAAAAAACGAACCAGCTGGGCAACACTATAAAAATTCAAATCCGCATGCATCAACTTCAACTCGCGGTAAAGCTCGCCCGGAAAATAAGCATGTATATGCTTCCGGACATCATCAGGAATAGGGGAAACCGCCTTATATCTGCTTTCTCTCTGTTTCCCCCAATGATGCTCCCTTTTTATTACCGGTGCGATCAAAGAGAGGATCTTCACAATCGTACCGGACAAACTCCCTGCTTTTTTAAATATATCAAGGCACGAAAGCTCTGTTTTCATCTCATCATCCATTATAAAATGGAATTCATGTAATTGTGTTGTATCCATAATATCCTCCATGAATAAATAATAGACTCTACTCTACATAACTTTCATAAGTTCTTCCCTGCATTGCAAAAACACAATTTTTTTGAGATTTTTTTTATTATTATCCGGCCCGGATTTGTATCAGCCTCGGATTTATCTCATATAAACCCGGACAATTGCCATCAATATAAATGGATTACCACAAAAATGGAAAATAGTATGGAATCTGAGAAATAAGTTGTATATTATTAATAGAGTGATCTTTGCAACAGCATGAAGCGTTAGGGGAATTGTATGAATGAGGATAAGATCAATTCAAATGAGTCCGAGGGTGTTTTTAATGAGTTTATCCATGATCAGCTTGTGGATTTAATTTCGGATATTGTTAATAACGGGACCCTTGATCGATTTGGTGATAAGTCAAGCGATATTATAGTAGAAATGGATGATATCAATCCGCCTACTCTTGTCTATGATGATGCCGGAGGTTCCGGTTCCGGCAAAGGGCGCGGACCGGGGCGTGATGGGGGAAAGATCCGGTTTAATCTTTCTTTTCCTTATTTTATGCAACTGATAGCGGAAAAACTTAATCTTCCCAATCTGATAAAAGAAGGGGAGGGAAAGATCAAGCAGTTTTCATATACCTTCAAAACTTTCGGTCCCGTTGGTGTCATGCTCGATAAAAAACGGACATTCAAGCGGGCTTTACGGACAAGTGTCAGTACCGGAACCTATAATCCTGCTTTACATAAACGAACTGTGTTGATACGGAGACGGGATAAGCGTTATAAGCTTCCTCAGCGGGAAGAAAAGCCTAAATATAAAGCAGTTATTTTTTTTATGGGTGATATATCATATTCCACCTATGGTGAACGGCTGGAGATGGAAAAACGGCTGGTGAATTTTATTCAGGCCTGGATTGATTTTAATTATGGCGAGGGGAATGTTGAGCACCGGTTTTTTGTTCATGATATGGAGGCATATGAAGTGACGGCATCGGATTTCTATAATGTGAATAATGCCGGAGGCACCGAGGCTGCATGTGTGTTTGATCTTATCAACAGGATTGCTTTTAATGAATATGATATTCAGTCTACAAACTTTTATGCATTTTACTTTGGAGATGGTGAGTTATTCGGTGATGATGCAAAAAAGATCGGTGAGATACTTGATGAGAAATTAAAGTCATTATGTAACCGGATTGGTCTGGTAGAAGTGAAACCAAGTTCCTTAAGTCAGATAAAAAGAGAACTTGGAGAACGGTATTCCCATGATCCGGTCATACGTATTTGTGATATTCATAATAAAAATCACACTATGAGAGTAATCAAGGAATTATTTGGAGAGCGGAATGAAGAATATCGCTTCAAATCCTGAAGTTTTTACATTGTATGAAAGGGTCATGGAGTATGCGAAAAGTTTCGGACGTACTCTTCCGGAGATCCGGTTTTTTATTTTAGAAGGCCTGGAATTTGTCTCTCTCCTGGAAAAAAGGGTGTATCCGACTTCCCCTCTCAATATTTGGGAGGGAAAAAGAATGGTATCCCGGAAATACCGTATTCAGGAAGGTCAGGAATCTACTCTGTATTATGAGGTTGTTCAGACCGGGAATCCTTCATATGCGTACCTTAACTGCAATAATTCTCCTATGGTTCAGGCAAGTGTCATGGCCCATGTGTGCGGACATTGTGAATTCTCCGAGTTGAATGTATTAAAAGATTCTAACCCGGACAGAACCGAGTATGTTATGCATCTGGTGAGGAAAGTCGACCTCGCCCGGAATCAGATGGGGGATCGTTTGTATCTTAATTACTGGAATGCATGCGAGTCGGTTATTCCTCTGATTGCCCCACTTTCACAATATAACCTTGATAATTCCGTTGATACTGAAACCATGATGGCCAAAAAGATTGAAAAGAAGGAAAATGGGGAACAGGAAAAGATCGCCGCCAGTTTACCTGTTTCTTCCACTCTCTCCAGACTCATTCAATCGACTCAAAAAGCAGATGTCTTTGAACAGGAGATTACCAAGAAAAAGCGTCAGGAAACATTAAGCAGGGTCGGGTATACACTCAAAGCACCGTGTCAGGATGTCCTGGGATTTCTCCGGAGATTCTCGCCTACAAGCAGCGCGGAGCGTGCAATCCTCGATTATATGTATGTGACTCATGTGCCCCATGACTTTGTTTTACGGACCCAGATAATGAATGAGGGCTGGGCTATGTACTGGGAAAAGAAGATTATGATGGAACTTTTTAAAGAAAAGGCGGTAAAGGGTATTATCGATTATGCGAAAATATTTTCAGGAGTCTGTTATCCCAGGCCTTTTTTTATGAGGAATCCGTATCATCTGGGATACAATCTCTGGTGCCACATCGAAGAACTCTATAAGGATGGGAAAGTCAGTCTGGATTATCAGGAAGAAAAAGATCTGGAGAAGAAGAGGACGTGGAAAAGAAAATCTGAGATTAATCCGGTAGAAGAAATGGAACACCTGATCCGGACAATTACCGATTATGAATTCTTAAGGCGCTTTCTCACACCGGAGAATATTCACGCCTTTCATCTTAACAGATTGGATAAACGGTATGCGGAATATTTTAAATTAAAAGATACGGATATTCTCAAGGCTGATGATAAATGGGTCTGGTTGTATCCGGAACCGATCAGGGATGAAATGCTTAAATTCTTTACACATTTTTCCCGTCCCCGTATTTATATCATCGATTCGGATTATCAGGATGGAGGATTGCTTTTATTTCACAGGGATGATCAGCGGGAATTAAGAAAAGACTGGATTAAGCCTACCTTGCGGAATATTAATATTGTCTGGAAGAATGCCGTATATCTGATATCCAAGAATACCCTTTATCATTATTCGGCGGAAAGTTATAAGGAAACAATAATTACACCTCTTAGTTTTGAGGAAATAACGGAGAAGATGTTTAAGCATCAGAAACCATTTAAGCTGGGGTGAACATGGATAAGATTGATTACCGGAAAATACTGGATTACCACAAAGAAGAAAGCTTACGATTCTCGGAGTTTATTGAGCAATTTATCGATAATCCCTCACCATATCTCCATACCAGTGCGACATTAATTCATGAAGCGATAAAACATTTCGGTTTTAAGATTGTAGTCCGGAGCGGTGAACCGGCGATACGCTATAACATTTTCGAGGATCTTTTTTCCAGCGGAATAAATGCCGTGTATGGTCAGGAGTTTTGTATCACCCAGTTAGTCGAAGTGATAGAGTCAATTGGAAAAGAATCGGGACCTAACAGAGGAATTGTTCTTGTCGGTCCGCCTGCCTCGGGTAAAACGAATATTGTGGATCTTATGAGCATGGCTATAGAAGTGTACTCGAAACAGGAAGATGTGAAGTTATATTCGTTTTATTATCAGTTTCATGATAAACATGGACGAGTACTGGAAATCCGGTCGTCCTTCATGCACAATCCCATCCTCCTTTTTCCCGTTATCTTGAAGCGTGAAAATAAAATAACCCACCCCCGGCAGGAACTTTTCGACTATATTAACTCAATCAGGGAGGGAGAAGAGAAAGTTTTAATCCCAACCTATTACCAGAACGCCAATCTTGACAAACTAAATCTCGATATTTTAAAGAATCTCCAGGAAAATCCGAGAAATTCCGGAAAATCTCTTTTCGATATTCTGGAAGAATATGTCCGGGTGGAGAAAATTGAGTTTTCCAGCGCCCAGGCAAAAGGCGCTGCAAATATCGATGATATGAAGGAATTGACAATCAAAGTTCGACCTATTGAACTGGGTCCCGAATACAGATCTCTTTTAAATGAGCATCTGCCGGGACATTCCTTGTATCAATATGAGGGTGGAATAGTGAACGCGAACCGGGGAATCCTTCATATTCATGATGCCTTTGGCATCAACGAAGGTACGGCACCCCGGGATCACGATTATAAACCCCTCCTGATGCTCCTGGGGAGTGGAAAAAGTTCCGTTGAATCGACACAGGCTTCCGTTGATACAACTGTTATTCTCACAACGAATATCGAGGAAATGAAAGTTCTGGATACTCAGCTTACCTCCTCGAAGTTTTTAGACAGGATTGATAAAATACCGGTCAATTATTTGCTTGATGCGAATTCAGAGATTGATATTCTGAAAAGAGATATCCGCAATATGAGGAAGAAGCTGGATATTGATCCGAATCTTTTAAGGATGGCCGCCTATTATTCTGTTATGACACGTCTTCTGCCCCCGATGAAAAAAGAGTTCAAGGAAGGATGGAGCAAGGAAAAAAAAGATCTTTATCTCTCCATAACTCCCGAACAGAAATTATATATATTTGCGGCTCAATCGGAGGATCCCGTATCCACGATACAACGTCTCCCGTATTACCATCCTTTTTATAATGAAGCCATTAAGCTGGGAATAAATATTTATTCCCCTCATACGTATAAAGATTTCATTTGCAGCCGTGAAAATCCCATAATTCTTGAGAAAACCGGACTTTTTACCACGGAACAGTTAAAATTAATTGATGATGAGTTCATGCGGGAATTATGGAATGAATATAATGTTGCCGAGGGGAAACATGGCATTTCGGTCCGTCAGCTCCAGAATATAATGAGAAATACCATAACGAAATCAGATGGCAGGAGGGTGAATGTCGGTATTTTTTTCAGTCAGCTGAAAAAAATGTTCAGGGAGGGACCGGCGCTTCATCACTGGCTTACCATCGACCCGAAATATAAAGCAAAACGAAACCCTATCCCCGAACGAAGTATCGGAAATTGGACGCTTCAGGAAGGAGAGGGTGATTATGGGGATTTTATCGGTTTGGCGAAAGTAACACGATATTTATATTATAGTATTATCGCCAGAGAGGTGACCGTTGCAACAGTTGACAGGGATCCCGAAGAGATTGCCCAGGATTTACGACGTTATATTCAACATTCACTCCTTGCAAACGCCATTGAAAATCGTGCCTTCTCCCATATCCTCATTCCCAGGTATACTTTTGTCGATCCGGGAACAGGAAGCAAAATTGATAAACCCGATCTGAATTATCTCACATCAATCGAAAGAGTACTCGCCGCAAACAGGAATGGGACGAAATTCCGGAATGAAATCGTACAGCGGTTCCTGGATCTTTCTGCGAGTGGTGAGCTTAAATTACAAGAGGGGAAAACGGTCATAAACTCCACCAATGATAATCTTCTCTCCTGTTTTGCCAGAGAATATTCAAACCTGCTTTCTCATCGAAAAAGTATAGAGGGAATCAGTATTGAACAACTCAGGGACGCTTTTTTTCAGAAAAAGAATGCGCCGGAGAAATATGGGAAATACAGCCCGGAGATCCGGCATCTTGTGGATACAATACTTCATAATATGGTGAACCGGTTCGGATATTCTTATCCCATCGCCCTGGGTACAATTGTCTACGCATTAAGGAAAAATGTTGTCAATTTTTCCCACATCATATGCTGATCCGGTTATTTTTTAACCATAGAATAGTAAATCAATTTAAAAACAGGGTGGCAAAGCACTATTTTGTATTAAAAAAAATTTCGCTTTTCCTGAAAATATTGACATGAGGATAGAAATAAATTAAACTGAAATCGGCATCGTTTTTTTTATAGCATACGTTGAAGAGACGGTGCTGCAAAATATATGTCGGTGTAATGTTTTTTATTTTGTAGAACAGAGGTGCGGCAATTCACCAGATATTATTTATTCATCCTGATAAATATTTTCTCGTTTTTATTAAAGAATTTCTTACAATAAAAGGATTTGAAGTCATTACGGCTCCCGATTGTGTTGTCGGATTTACACTGGCTGCAAAAATATTGCCGGAACTTGTTATTGTTCATAAGGAATTCCCCCATTTTGATGCAAGGGGATTTCTCACTAAAAAACGAACCACCGGAAATATTTCGTCTATTCCGGTCTTTGTTATCGGTGATTTCTCTACCGACGAGTTGATGGAATTTAAAAAGGAAAATGTCACTGCTTTTCTCTCATCACCTATTGATCCGAACGCTCTTACGGAAAGACTCTATCTTTTTTTTAAGATTGTTCCTCCCCCTCCAAATAAGAACACACCTATGATTGTAGACATTAATTCCCGGGGAAAAATAATTATCGTGCAAATCGAAGGGAATCTGGAAGCAGGAAAGATCGAATTATGCAATTATCTTGTACGGGCTTATTGTGACCAGAAGAAAATAAAAGCACCCCGGCTTTTTATCATCATCCCCTCACTTTTTCCTGAAAATATTACAAAAGATAATATTGAACGATTATTTAATTTTACCACATATCCGGAGCTTGATATCCAGCCCCATAATATTAAGATTCTTACTAATCAAAGGGAAGTAATTTCTATCCTCAAAAGAAATGAAGTATATGAAAAGTTCGAGATCGTAAAGAATTATTTTGAGGGTATTCAAAATCTAATGGTGGATTTTGATAAAGAAAAAAAGGTACCTGTCGAATTTTTAAAACCGGGAAGTCATTATATTTTTGATCTTTTTGATAAAACCGGGAACCGGATCATACCTGCACTCACTATGGTGAATGAAGAGATCCTTGAAACATTAAGACAAAAGAATCTTACCCATTTGACCTACTACAGCGAAGAAACCATCAAGGAGATTGATGTCGAATTGGAAGAGATAGAATCGGTGCCGGAATTGAATCAACTTTATAATATATTGCTCGCTGAATATGAACCTATTGATTCGGAGATGAGTTCGGTAAAAATATGGGATGAAAAGCACTCGCTTTTTTTTCAGAATATTCAGGGGAAAAAAGTCCTTATTATTACAGAGGATAATTCCCTTCATCAAGTCATCGTTAATGCCCTGGAGATGTACTTTGAGATTATTATAAGCAGGAGTGAAAAAGAGACCGAAACACTGATAAGTCAACAGGATTTTATTGTCGTCTTTCTGGATAGTAATTTAAAAACCTCATCTCCGATAGAACTTCTCGCTATCATCAGAAAACATGCTACGCGAAGAAAAACATCTGTTATTATTGTGGCACAAAAAATAGATAAAGCTTCTGTTGTCCGGTTCAGGAATTCAGGAACTGATAATATCATCGTCGCACCTTTTTCCCCGGGCAAAATACGGCAGAAAATATTTGAATCGGTGACTCAGGACCGGAAGAAATAACTTTTTTGCCTCGGAATCAGTTCGGTAGACTAAACACATTTTCATAAATAACCACCGTACCCTTACAATGTTTTTTCGCATAATAGAGGGCTTTATCTGCTCTGTGGATGATGTCATCATTCGTTTTATCATTAGGATGATATTCGGAAATACCGATAGATAATGAGATTGAGAACGGCTCTTCCTTGTTATCCGGGAAAGTCAGTCTTTTAAATTTTTCAGCGAGCCTTAATGCCGGTTTACACGCATTATGAGCGTTCGTCTCCGGCAGGATAATTATAAATTCTTCGCCCCCGAATCGTCCGGCTATATCGATTTCCCGTAATAAATTTTTATGAAGAATAAGATCCCCGAGGGCTTTTAAAACTTGATCACCCACAAGATGTCCGTATTTATCATTCACTGATTTGAAATTATCAATATCTATCATGAGTATGGAGTAAATACCAAAGTGGTTGATGAGAATACCCTGGGGCTTATTCTCATAAACCAGCATGATATCCGGGATTCTATTGGCCATGGTTGTACTATCAACGTCATTGAGGCGCCAGAGGGCCCTGAGTGTCCGCTTTCGTTCTTTTTCCAGAAAATTAAATAAGGCCCCGCGATTGTAAAGATTTGTCAGGTAATCCAGTTTATTCTTTTGTTCCAGCTGATTGTACAATCGTTGAATCTCTTTATTTTTCTTTTCAAGAATTTCCGAATATACTACTTCTTTGAATGAATCTGCAATATATTCTGACAGGCGTGTAGAGGTAATCGCATTTTCGAATAATTGCAGCTGATGAATTATAAAATAGCGGGCTTGATGCTGATATTCATATTGTTGAGAAAAATAAAAAGCCCTGGATTTACCGAGTATGAAATGAGGTTCGTGCATGAATTCCGGATCTTGGTGGATATAAATAAAATGAGAGAAGGGTAATTGAAATATGGATCTGATATAACGTGTCAGCTTTTCCTTCATGGCTGTATAAAATGAAGGATCTACTCCAAAATAAAGCTGGGCCGGAGATGTTTCTTTTAATATGGTGCGATATTTATCTGATATAAGATCATCAAAGGATATATAGACAATGACGAAAGGGGCATCTTCTTTTATCATACTTATGAGCTCGGCGAATTGTTCCAAATTATTTTTAATAAAGATGACTATTCTATCATTCATCGGCTGCTTCTCTCATTTTGCTCCTTTACTAGCCAGTTACATAATTATCCCGAATATTCTTTCCTGTATTTATATCAATCCTCTCATCGAATTTTTTGATCCCCACTATTCATTATCACTATTAACGAGGAACTTAAAATAGTATAAAATTTATAATCAACCTATTCAAGCAGTTGGTTATCAATTTTTTTTCTCCGGAATTGTCCTATAATGATATTGATAGGAACCTTTGATACTTGTATAGTTTCTGTATCCATGAACTCATGAGATGATAAGAATTTTCGAATATAATGTATCGGGAAATTATTAAGGAATAAAGTGCACGAAATTATAAAACAGAAAATTAGATTACGACTACTCTACTGGGTGACATTTTTTGCCATGGGGGCCGGTGTTCCTTTTCTTAATCTTTATTATAAGCAGGTGTTGGTTTTTCCGGATGGCTCTCCTGCCATTGAACTCATAGGACTCATTGTTTTCCTCGAACCTTTTCTCGGTGTTTTCTCAAATCCCCTGGCTGGTATGATCGCAGATAAATTTAAAGTGGAAAACAGGCTGCTGCTTTTATGTGCATTTATTACCATGATCGCCGCCGGGTTTATCAGTATTCCCGGGTTCAATTCCTTGATGACTTTAAATATAGGTTATAAAGTACTCTTTATCGGTATCGGGATTTTCCTGAAAGGTCTTTTTATCTATCCCATTGTTCCGCTTATTAATACGGAAACCCTCAATTTTTTGCATACCAATAAAAAAGATCCCCGGGAATATGGGGAATATCGTGTTATGGGTACATTGGCCTGGATCGTTTCCACTGTATTTATAGGAATAATGTTGAATCTCACAGGATTTATAAATATACCCCCCCTTATCCTTGGTCTCGGCTCACTCGTTCTTTCTTTTATTTCGTTACAAGGTGTAAAAGCGAAAATAAAGAAAATTAAAATACCATGGAAATACTTAAAGAAAGACTATCTCTTCCGGCGCTTCCTTATTTTCGCCTTTTTCCAGGCCTTTGGGCTGCTGAGCGCCTTTGCCTTTACTTCTTATTTTATGGATGATGCAAAACTCGGTTTTATCGTCATCGGTGTATCTTTCGCTGTTTCCGCGGTAACTGAAGTACCTGTTATGTTTTATTCCAAAAGAATAGCAAAAAAAATCGGAAACAGGATGATGGTGATACTTGGGACGAGTGTGCTTACATTAAAATTCATTCTTCTTGCCCTCCTCGCACCTCTAAAGAATCCGGGATTAACAATCCTGGTAATGTCGCTGCATGGTGTGGGGTATGGATTGCAATTTAATGGAATGCTCAATCTTGTCGACGGATATGCCCATAAAGACTTGCGTGCAACATATATGAATGTTTTTGCCATGATCGGAACAAGCCTTGCTTTATCGTTAGGCGGTATGTTTTGTACTTTTATTATTAAAATTTTAGATAGTACATGGATGCTGGGAATTAACTCGTGTATTGTCATCGGCGCGATTATTTATTTTATTTTCTTTGTAAAGGAAAACAAAGAGATCAGCCCCTAGAGATATTATGTGTTGTGCCATTCCACATAGGGAATTATTCGTTCGAATACTCCGTTATTTCCATGCGACAGGCCCTTCTTCCCTAAGGAAAAACCGTGATCGACTGTCATAATAAGTCTTCTTTTTTCTTGTTTACATAATGTAAATATTTTATAGATTTCGGTATGCATCAATGTTTTTAAACTTGCAGCCATTTCTTTTAATCGTAAACGGCCTTCATGACCTGCCCTGTCGATCATATTCAGGCGGATTACAATTGATTGTGCCGGCAGCGGAAGGATATGATCCGGGAGGGTCTGTTCTTCGTTTCCCTTTAAAGAATAATAGTGAATATCACGTTTATGAAATTCATCTATGGGATCACCGGAAAAACCGAAAAGAGCTGCCATTGCTTCTATTGTTTTTGCGGGACCAGCCAGGGAAAACCATCCTGAAACATCAGCCTTATCTACTATGTCGTATGTGCCTGCTGCAAAGAGCCATATATCGGCGGAAACACCGTCTAAGATTATGACCACGGGTGCATCGTCTGTTGCTATGTGTGGGACGGGGGGTAACGTATCTGCCCAGGCTGTGCAGGTTTTTTCCCAACCGGTAAGCAAATAATATGCCGCTTCCTTTAATTCATCGGTTATGTGGGGGTGTGAAACAAGCTCGTCGATAAAAATGCGCAAACCGAGTTGTTGGGGAAAGGGAAGGTCCCGGTGTTTGGAAATATCAGCCAGGAGGGCAAAGGAATGCTCTATTTCACCGGCTTTTTCCGGATTCATGAATGAGGACTTCAAGGTTGATGCGGCAGGCCACGGGTCTCCCCCAAGTATTCTGTCGCATACAACCTGCCAGGATGTATAGATCGCGTAATAATGAAACCGTTCATGGCAGGCAAATTGAATAATCTTTTCTGTTTTCCAGCTGGTCAAGGTGTGTTTTAACTCTAAAGAAGGATATGATCTCTCGAGAATATTCTCAAGGAGATCTCGATCTAAATCATAGGCTTTTACACCGGGGGTAAATATATCCGGATGAAGCAGGGGCCACCATGCGGCTGAGGCGTGAGTGTCTTTTACATTTTCAAACGTTTCGCCTTCCATCGAGAAAATGGCATTTGAATCCTCCGAACTGAGCCACCGGGTAACGATCTCACGGATTTTGTTTCCCGGGAGTCGTCTCCCGTTGAGGAGGGCGAGTAAATCCATGGGGTCTCTTTTAAGAATTGTAATATTTCCGGAAAAAGCCTGTTCGCATTGGGCAATAACTTTTTCTCCCAGAAAATCGAGGAGAGATGCGGGAGTGATTTTTTTATCTTTTAGAGCTTTACAAAAAGAAGAGAGCTGCTCCGACATCCCCGGATCTTTGTCCGCGATAGCGTATGCCCAGGAAGTAAGAGATTCGCAGTTGCCCGGGGTATCCAGTATGGTGATATATGAGGCAAGAACCGCTTCGATTATATCTTCCGGTGAATCCGGGACTATTTCGGCTGAGTCGCCGAGATGGTAGCCGCAGCCGCAGAAGGGGGATGATTGTAATTCTTCCGAGGATCTTCGCAGGCATTTTTTTTCCGATTCTTTGTCAATCAGTTTAAATAACGAAGCTAACCCGGGAGGTCTGTCAAGGCTCTCGATTCTTGAGAGTGCGGTGATTGTGTTCAGGGCACGCCGGGCGTATTTTGAGATTTTTTTTCGTATTTGAGATTTATAATAATCGTCATGCTTTTGTATATAAAACTTCGAGTAATAATTTCTAAAGTGTTCGAAAACATTTTCCAGACTTCTTCCTTCGTCTTCTATCACCAATGCTTCCGGGTTTTTTAGTATTGTGACCACTTTATTTTTTAATGTCTCACAATCTTTATCCATACGTGCTGCTTTGTCCACTTCCGGATTGTGTATATAATGGTAAATAAATACAAAACTTTTTACCTGGTACTTCAGGAACCGGTATAGTTTTTTAATAAAGCCGATGTCCTCTTCTGTAAGACCGGATCCCCTCCATGCAGTGACGTACCGTTCAAGACCTTCTTTTGCCGAATACGAGACTTTTATTTCATCCGTCACATAGAGAAGGGCCTTGGTTTTTTTCTCTATATTTTTATGATCAAAAAACATGAATGCCGAGTAACCGGAGAATTGATTGAGCATTTCCGATAATCCGGATAAAAGATCCTGAATTGTCTCTTTAAATTTTATTGCGGATTTCCATACCTGCCGTTGAACCGGCAGGCCGAAGGAATCAATCATAACCTGGGGAGTGAGAAAGGAGCACTCCTTAAGCAGGATTTCCCTGTCATTTTTAGCGATTAATTCACCGGGTGCTATGGCATCTGCTTTTTGAACAGATATCAGGGACAATGTGTCCATGGGCATGGTTCTGTTGCTCCGCAGAAGAGAGATGAGTCCTGAATATGCCAAAGCAGTAATAAGAAAGAAGAATGTGGTTTCCGGTAAGCCGAATTCTTTAGTCCCAAGGATCTGTTTTACCTCCGATAGTGGAGTGTGTGTCGATGCTTTGAGAAGACTGAAAAAGGTGCTTAAAAGAGGGTGGTCGATAATATCCGGGGAGAAGATATATGTCCCGGCTTTTAATTCGACCAGACCAAGAGGGAAGGCAAGACCATTAATTGAATCATCAAGACCTTTTGCTTTTGCATCCCTCATCACTATACTCCCCGGCAGAATAAATTCATCGAGAAGCCGCTGGTAATACCGCGGTAAGGGAGGTATCCTGCGGGGGGCGATTTTCCTGAATTCCGGATACCGCAGGTCGAGTAATACGTTTCCCGCGGACTCAATAATTTTATCAAAATACTTTATCTGGCGTATAACGGGATTTGTTTCGACGGATCCGTGGATAAATTTACCGGCATACAAAAGATCGATGATTGATGTGCGGATTAAAGGCTGCATTCTTCTGTACTTTTCATGGGCAAGGGTAATGAGGGGTGCATCAACAGGGTTTCCCGGTTTTAATGATTCGACGATTAGTTTTACCGCGATATACTCGGTAAAAAGAGGTCTGTCCATCTCTTCGGCCGGGATATACCAGACTGCCACATGTTCCATGGATACTGTTGTTTCAGTTGATGTCAGTATCAGACCGAAATCAGATTCATTCTCACGGAAATCATAAAAAAACTCATCTATCGTTTTTTTGTCCGGATCTGCAATAAATCTTATAAAAACTTTACGGGTTGAATGGAGCCACTCCATTGTTCGTTGTACTCCTTTATTGAGTACCATGGGTCCCGGCCAGGTCAGGGATTCTTCCAGTTCGGATAAAGGAATCATGAGAAGTCTGGAATCATTTTCTGTCAGTTCTTCTTTGCTGCTTTCTATCCTGTTTTCAAGGAGTTTCCCGGGATTGTCTTCTTTTACAATCGTATAGACCGTATTCAAGGGTTCATTACCGGGATCCGGAATTTTAATTAAAAATCTGGAGGAGGCGACAAGGGGGTCCAGAATCCCTTCCGCGATAAAAAGTACATTCATATCGGGATTCTGAAAGAAAAGAGCGCATGCCACGAGTTCGGTGAGTTCCCGGACATTCGGTTCTTCCATGGCAGGGTGAATCTTATAAAGGATCAGAATTTTCATAAGACGTAACGCCATATCCCTGTCTTTTTCTTCATCAATTGTTTTCAGGATTATCTCTTTCAGGTGGGGAAGAATATGCCGGGGATATATATGATACTCTGAGAATTCTGCGATTCTATTTTCAAAATGATCGAATATACTGTCCGGGGCCAGGAGTTCTATTGCGGGCCGTTTAAGTATTCCGGTTATGTTTCTCCTGTCATCCCCGGCTATTTGAGAATGAACGAAATCGACTATTCCCCTGTGGACGGAAAAAAGATCACCGAGCCCGTTAAGCAGAGATATGGTGGCGGGATGGACGGGATAGACGGATCTGAATTCGTTGAACGGCAGGGAAAAGGTGGTGAATTGTTTTTTATACTCTTCGTATATCGAGTACAGTTTTTCTTCCGCCCCCGGTTTTAATGTGATAAGACGTTCCGATATGAGACTGCGTATATGAAGCGTGGAGAGGACGAGTTTTACGGGAAACCGGTCTTTTATTTTGCGGAAGGTGCTCTGGGCGATGTCCCCTGTTTTTTCAATGCTTTCCTGTACCGCGGCGATAGTCCAGATCGCCTCCTCCTGGCTTAATTCACCCAAATACTGCAACGTCCGGGCATCTTCATTAAGAGAATGGGTATCCGGTTTGGAACGGAAAAACTCGGATAATTCGTCGATGATAAGAAAGATACCCTCGAATCCCGCTTCCCGGACCGCCGCAAGGGCTCTGCTGAAGGTTTCATGACGATCTTCTATGAGGAGTTCCGGGGAAGAAAGCCCCTGATTTTTAATAAAGGTCATCCCGCATCTGTATGCATCTTTAGGATGTTGATCGATCCACGCCGGGATATCCCGGTTTTCAAGAGCGAATTCGGATGAAAACGCCTCTGCTTGTAATGTATCTTCCAGGAGTTTTTTAAGCCAGGTGAGAAAATAAGAGAGGGGAGTGAGATGTATTTCCGTTCCTCTTTCCAGGAGTGCGTTTTCGATTGAAAGGATGATGATTTGTTCAAGGGAGGTGCGTGATCTGTATTTGATAAGTGAAATATCAACGGGAAGGAGCTTTATCCGTGCATCGACAAATCGTTTTATTCCACCGTGTGATGTTTGTAAGCTGCTTATTGTTTTCCCGAATTCCAGGGTGGTATAGAGACAAGCTAAGAAATGCGATTTCCCCGAGCCGAAATCCCCCTGGAGAAAATAACCGCCTCCCTTCTTTTTAACGATTGATTCCATAATAACGGTGAAGTGGGATATGACTTCCTGTGTAAATACGAAACTATTGGCGATCTCTTCGGGATTTGTTTTTCCCTGTTCAAGACGGATGACTGTTTGGACAGGAGGGACATCAATAAGGTCACCTATTGTCAGGTTTTTAGAAATCATTGGGGTCCCAATTTCTTTTTAAGTCTTGAAATATAACCATAGATCCGTTTTTCACCGGGGAAAAGGGCAAGTAAAGAGTAGTAAAAATCAATGCCTTTTTGGACGGCCCCGATCCGTGAACATGCCGCCCCATAAGAAGAATGAAGGTAGATATCCTTCGGATCGATTTTTAAAAGCTCCTCTATTAAGGGGATTGCTTCTTCTTCGCAACCGGTTTTCGCCAGGGTAAAAGCCTTTTTTTTCTGTATTCGCAGGTCCTGAATACCGGTTCCTATTTTTTCATAGGTTTTTAGTGCCAGGTTATTTTTTCCCGCCCTGCGGCAGAGAGAAGCATAAATTTCTTTGTATACCGGAGGCAGGGAGCTGATTTTTGTCAGTCTTCCCATCTGTTCAATTACATAGTCGATACCATCACGTTTGATTTCGAGTTCGGTGAGTTCCCAGAGGATGGGGGGATTGTCGGGAATACGGGTGAGTGTTGCCTTGCATAATGTGATTGCTTCATCAGTTTTTTCCAGTGCGCTTAAAGCTTTAATTTTGTAGAGAATATAATCGTCTTCCGGTCCCGGAAAGGTAACATAATCATCTATGAGTTGCTGCCACTGTTTTAATTGAATGAGACATTCACAAATTCCCTGGACAGCTCTTTTCTGAAGTTTTACATGATTTATCGTTTCTTTATAATATTCCAGGGCTTCATTAAAGCGGTGAAGTCCGAATAATGCGTCTGCCCCGGACATGAGGGCATAGCTATTGTCCGGCTCTCTTGCCAGTGCTTCCCGGGCCCGTTCCAGGGCTTTTTCATAGCTGCCTGCACGGATGTAGGCGTGGGCTTGCTGGGTTATCCAAAAGGTGCTCTTATCTATAAAATATTGTTCTTCTGCAAAAAGAGCTGCCTGTCTGAATTTCTTATATGAAATTAGTTTTTTAAACTCATCATATTCTTTAGACACTGTCCGTCATGTCATCCTTATATTCGTTTTTTTATTGTAAATTTCACATCGGCATTCATCACTTTAATGATAGTGTTAATGCGACTATCCCCAATGGCGGAATCTTAAACCGTGCATTTCCCCCCGGGAATTGAACTTCTGTAAAGGGTATTGATTTTAATAAATCCGGTTGTTCGAATGAATTCGCAGCCTCCGGGCCCGGGCCGCATAATAATTCTCCATTTTCCAGGGAAACCAATTCCCCGTCTGCAATGGAAATAATTACTTCTGCTTCTTCCGTGAGATGGCGGTTACAGGCGAAAATATGGAGACAACCGTCCCCCAGAACCGCGCTCGAATCTATATATTCTACTTCCCCGAATTCTTCGGTCATATATCCCGGTCCGTCGATCTTAAGCCGGAGGGAGAATCCTTCTGCCCTTCCGGAAAACATGATAAAAGGATAAAAAGTAGACTGAATAAGGAGATCGTCTCCCCGGGTGATGAGCGGTGCGATGACATTCACAATTTGGGCGATATTGGCGATCTTCACTGCATCTGCATGACGGATAAAACTATTTAAGAATCCCGCCACCAAAAGGGCATCTTCCAGATTGTAAATCTCTTCGAGTAAGTGGGGTGCAAATTCCCCGGATCCATCAACCGTCTGGTTTTTATACCATACATTCCACTCATCAAAACAAAGATAAACCCGCTTCTTGCTTCGATGTTTTGTCTGCATATAACGGCACAATGCATCTATGGTCTCAATTTGGTTATCAATTGACCGTGTTTCGGCAAGATAAGCAGGCGTATCATGATTATTATTACCCATATACCGGTGCAGGCTGATGTAATCAATATGGTCCCCAAGGTATGAGAGAACCTCGTAATCCCAATCCGGGAAGCTTTCCATCTTGGAAGAGGAAGATCCACAGACTATCAATTGAATCGATTTATCCAAATCCTTCATCAGCTTCGCGGCTTGTAAGGCCCGGACAGCATAATTTTTTACCGGCCCATGTCCGATCTGCCAGGGGCCGTCCATTTCATTTCCAAGACCCCAGTACGTTATCTTAAAGGGCGCGTCGTTCCCGTTTGCCTTACGCATATTTGAGTAGGTGGTTCCCGGTGGTATATTGCAATATTCCACCCAGTTTCGCGCTTCTTCCGGTGTTCCCGTACCAAGGTTTACGGCAATATAGGGTTCCCATTTCATTTTCCTGCAAAGCCGGATAAATTCATCGGTCCCGAATTGGTTTGGTTCAATGCTTCTCCAGGCAAGGTCATAATTGCAAGGACGGCTTTCCCGTGGACCGATACCATCCTGCCAATGATATCCCGAGGCGAAATTTCCACCGGGATAACGAACTAACGGAATATTCATACGTTCAATGGTCTGTAATACATCCTTTCGAAAACCATGTTCATCTGCATGAATGCTTTCAGGTTCATATATGCCCTGATAAACAGCCCGCCCAAGGTGCTCAAGAAATCCCCCGAAAATTCTCGGATCCACACGGCCTATTTTGAATCCGGTATGTACTGTAATTTTTGTTTCTTTCATTTTCTTACTCTTTACTATCCTTTATAGTTTGTTATACTCACATGTCCCTGAGTTTGTCAATTTCTTACACCTGGTTATTTCATCTATTTATTTATAGTAAAAGAAATTGACTCCCCGAACTGCAATCGGAAAAACTGACAATGTAATTAATTGTCAGAATAGTCATATTTTAATATTCTCTTAAAGATTCATCAATACCTTTACGAATTTCATACCAATATGAGAGTGCGGCCTCTTCCTTATCTTTATTAAAAAAGTCGAGCCATTTCCCGAGTTCTTTGCCGGTATCCCCCTCAATCTCCTTTTTTCGTTTCAGAAATGTATGGAGATAATCGGAATTCCGTCCGGATTCCCAGAATATTGATGCATTCCTGCTGTTAATACGGGTTGCCGTGATGGCGATGATTTGGGTGAACTCTTCTTTCAGGTTATAGAGGGTCCCGATAATATCCGGCAGTGCATCTACTGCCCATTTTCTATGAAACCGGCAGATTCCGAGATTGTCGAGGAGAAGCTCGCTTTTTAAGTGTTCGGCGTTTTTTCTCCCGAGCTCCCGGGGTGGGAGAAAATCAGAGCCGTAATACATATAGTATTTCCCCATAATTGGCATAGGTGAAAGAACCCCGGGGACCCAGTATTGATTCGGGACCATCCATCCCCTCCTGCCAAAGGCAATATAAACAAGTTTATCAATGACTGCTCTGCCTTTCTCCCGTGCCAGATGCCGTGCAAGCCTCCGGGCACCGGTTGAAAGATCCAGTACACCCCGTTTCCCTATTATTGAATCGAGAAGCTCAATCCCCACATCCGCGTTATTGCGGGACGAGGCTTCAACGGAAAAATCTTTCGTAGAATAGTGGGGGAGCCCTTTTATCCCGCATTCTTGTGGTGTGATAAGCTTTTCATCAAGACATTCCATGAGCCAGGAAAGAACACCCCCGATTGAAATAGCATCGAATCCGTACATATCACTGTGATGGTTCAGTTTTTCCGCGGCACGCTGGTCAAATATTCCGCAGAGCGGCCCGAGGGATTGATATGGTTCATAGTCTTTTTTATACTCGTTGTTCATTTTCTTGCAGACCGCGCTGCAGGGTTCACCGCATGTTTTAAACTGTTTTGTTTTTATTGTCTCTTCGTTGAATTGTTTTAAATAGTGGTTGATGATAAAGTCATTATGGATCTTTAAACGGTCTTCTTCATCGGCGTAAATACTTTTATAATTAAAATATAATATTCCCCCTGCGAGGGTTGTATAATTTACGCCGAAAGTTCCTCCGGTATCAAATTTAGGGTCAAAACGGTACTTTGTTGTCGCCTCAAAATCTTTTGCCGCGAGTTTTTTCTGATACCGTGCCTCAAACCATTCATCCGCAACCTTTCTATTTCTGAAATCATCATCAATAAATGTTCCTCCGTAAATGATTGCCGCGATTCCATGTTCCGAAAGGAGTTTTGTCCCTAAGCCCCCTCGTCCTGCCCAGGTATCAACAAAAGTTACTTTTTTGTTTCGAATGGGTGCCGAGACTATCGCCCCTATATCTGTTGCCAGTGCTGCCGGGCCTGTTGCCAGAACCCGTGGATCATCCTCATAGTTTTCACCAAAACGGTCATAGGCATAATCCATAAGAGAGTATACCCCTTTACGTCCGTCTTCCCATAATTCATGTATGTTCACGGGAACTAATTTTACTTCTATTTCTTCGCCATGTATTCTGTTGAGGTAGAGAATCGAAGGAGCGGGAGTTTTTCCGATAATCGAGACAGTGTTCAGTCCAAGATTATCGAATACAAGTCCTGCGCCTCCCATGGACGATATATAAAAACCTCCCCAGCATGGTGAAAAACCGGTAAAAAAAAGCCGGTTCGATCCCGGAAAGATAGATCCTGCAAAGAGTCCTACACCAATATTCAGACTATTGTATTTACTTGAAAGATGCAGTCCCAAATCCACCGGCCCGATAAAAGCTTTAAGAGAATAGCGTTTGATTTTATAATAACCCGAGGCAGCATCAATAAGAAGCACTTTTTGATTTATTCCCATAGTTATTCTCCTAAATAACAGGCTCTCGATACCATACAAAACGCCGGTTTTGATTATTCATACCAACGGTTCCCTGAAATTATCCGCATTTCTATAAGTATAGATGATGATTACGTAAGAATCCAGAATAGTTTAAGAAGCTTTTAAATTTTATTTCCAAATTCTGCCATCGATCTCGGGAACGGAGGTTATTTGTCTTTTTTGATGGTCCAGAGTAAATATAAACAGTATGCATCCGCTTTCATCATCACGTATATCCCATACATAGACCCGGCCGTGGAAAACTTGCCAGTTCCATTCGAGATGTGTATCAATTCCTTCATAATAGGTTCCGAAATAATTTGAATCATCATACCAGGAGAGTTTGTTCGATTTCTCAAATACTAAAATACATGTATTCCTTTTATCATCACCCAATGATGTCGTTTCCTCTTCTCCGGAATCGTATTCATATTCCCCATTTTTAATGATGAGGTTCATAATATTCAAGTCGGATGCTGTCGGTTTTCCGATTCCGATCATTTCCGTAATATCTGTTTTTTGTGTAAAGGTTTCCAGCTGTTTCGTTATCATTTCGATATTTTCCTTGTCTACCGGAGTGAGAAAGGAATCATCGTAATATGGATTTTCTTTATACCATGATTGTTTTTTAAAATACCCGGCTACTTCCGGGATATGAAAATTTTTGCCGTATTTTGCATAGATTTCGTTTTTTAGATTTTCAAGCTGCGGCCGTGTTAATTGTGAAAGGTCTTGTTGCGTTAATGTATAATTATTTTTTAATTTACCATCATACCCGTACAGGGGTTTTTTATCAATGGTAAGGATAAAATGTGATTTGTTTTTTTTATACGGGGAATAAGTAATATCTGATGTCGCTTTTTCATAGAAATCCTTTTTAATTTCGATTCTGAATGCTTTTCCCGGGGAAGTCACAATGTCTTTGCCCTCATTAAATTCATTTATTTCAAGGGGTGTCGAACCGATAAATCTTCCAAAACAGAACACTTCCGCATTGTCAGGAATTGATGTAATTACATATTCTTTTTTCGAACAGCCTGATAAAAATATGAGGATAATTAATAACAGATATACATAAACTTTTTTCATTTTATTTCGCTGGAAATTATTCATTTCTGTGCTTCATTATGAATTTTCCCGAATGTTTGTCAAGTGAAATTAATAATCTTCACTATTTTTCCTGTACTAATGAAAATAATAATTGTCCGGAGAATTATGCAGATACTTTATTCTTTCTTAACAAATACGAATTTCTTATCAAGAAAGAATTTGATGGTGTAGCCGATCGCCAGACCAATAAATCCCCCGATGAGTTCACTGTTTTTGAAAGTAAAAGCAAGCTTAAAACTGAATTCAAAGGTCCAAAAAATTATTGTCGTTAAAACAGCGAGTACGCCATAAATAATCATTTGTTTCAATGTATGGCTTAAATTCGTTTGTACTTCTTTGAATACGATAAATTTATCGAGGATAAATTTTGCGATAAAACCGAGGATAGTGCCGGTAATCAGCTGTAAAAGGAAAGAAAGTTCCTGATGAAAGAGAGTTGCCTGAAGAACAGAGATCCGGGGAAGGAAGAGTGATAAGATAAACTGGCTTCCAAGATTAACTCCCATACAGATTGCCGCAAATATCATATAAAGGATATATTTTTTTCTCATTTTATTCTCGCTTTGTTGTTTGTGAAATCGCACTTTATTGTAGTGTAACTCTTTTATTCTTTATGGGAAAGAGAAAATTGATGCAAAAAGAAGTAAAGTAGGTGAAAATGATAACAAATTATGCGAGAATATTAAATAAAAGCCCTGTTCCGGGTCTTAGATTGCTTTGAAATGCTTTAAATGTAGAGTTTCGGAAGGATAATTCGTCTTTTAAATGTGAGACAAGAGTATCAATATTTTCCCTGGAAATCGTTACAAATTCTTCCGCTTTCCCTTTTTGTCCGATGAGACGTTCAATCAAATTATCCAGCATTTGTAATTTGTAGATAGGAACGCTTCCCTCTGCTGTGTTCACGGGAAGAGCTGTTATGTGCTTAAACCTTGCATTTAAACTTTGACTTGGCTTTATAGGAACAGATATCTTGCCGGATCCTGGTCTCAGGTGAAAGACATTTGGCGCAATAATTGGTCCTATGGAAGATATATTCTGAATCACAGTTATTACCTCTCATATAATTATCGGTAGGTTTAATTCTTGGTTAATCTTTTTTTTACATAGTATACTGGAACTTAATTGAGGCTGTCCTGCAGCCCCAAACAAGGTTGTCAAATAACCTCATTACAATATATATGGGGGTAATAATTAAGCGTATACGCCATACATGGTGTAGTTGTAGAGCAATTTTATTATAATTGAGGTTATTGGACAACCTAAATTAGTTCCTGTTGATTAATTGCCGGAAAAAGGATCTCTCACAGAGCTCACGGAGTACACAGAGGCGGAAAGATAAAATATTCTCTGTGTGCCTTGTGAACTTTGTGAGAGGCTACATTTCCTTCTACTATAAGTAATTAAGGACACTTGTCGTATGACAGGAAATAACAAACTCTAAACAGTTGAGTATATTTGTTATTGATATGAGAAATAGTATTCGTAAACCTTTGGGTCTACTTTTGTATTGTCAGCAGTAGCTGACTTCCGATTAAATTTAAGTGGTGTATTGTCAGCAGTAGCTGACTTCCGATTAAATTTAAGTGGTGTATTGTCAGCAGTAGCTGACTTCCGATTATTTATATTATTGTGTATTATCGTCTTCTTCGTTCATCTTTAGATTTACATTTGATACAGAGGAATGCATAAGGGATTGCCCTTATTCTTTCTTCGGGGATTTTCTGTCCGCATATCAAACATTTTCCATAATGATCATTTTCAATTCTCGCTATTGCCGCATCAATAAGTTGAAGACGTTTAATTTCATTCGCCTCCAGGGTTTTAAGCATTTTCTTGTCGATGTCATCAGAGGCGATATCTGCAAGATCTTTCGGATCTTTATCCTCTATAAGTTCTCTGAACTCTTCACTTTCCGCTGCTATATTTTTTATTATGAGTTCTTTTTGACTAATAAGAATTTCCTTCATTTCCTGTATAAAAGCTTTTTCCATTTTTCATCCTCAATTCTTAGGTTACTGCAAACAAACTTAAGTATTATATTCGGTTATACAGTATTAATACTTTATTGAGGTAAACGCAAAAATCAATAGTGTGAATGATGTTTTTTTGCCGCTCCCTCTCATATTAAATTTAGTTATTTCTAAAAACATTTTAGCGAATGCACTATGGACTAAATCAAAAAAATTGTCAAGTGCAATTGACAAAGGTAAATATGTTCTTTATTATCAAGTATAGAAAGGTGGTTCATTGGCTAAAGAAGAAGCAATTGAGGTACAAGGGATTGTAAAAGAATCTCTTCCAAATACTATGTTCAGAGTTGAACTGGAAAATGGTCATATTATCCTGGCTCATTTGTCCGGGAAAATGAGAAAACATTATATCCGAATTGTGCCTGGTGATACAGTTAAAGTTGCACTCTCTCCTTATGATCTTACAAGAGGTCGAATTATTTACCGGTCAAGTTAATTTTATATTGATATAATCGGTTTATATATTCTCTCTTTTTAAGATGTAAGTTATATGAAGTGACAAAAAGTACTCAGGCTGAGATATATAATCGATGTACAATCATCTTTTAATACTATTCTTATGAAATAAGTACCTGACATGTATATTATATCCGGATGAGGACCCAGATGGCGCCGCTTCCACCTGAATGTTTATCCGGTATTCCCCATTCCCCGGTAAGAGGACTTTTTTGAATATGCTCTTTAATTTTTCTTGCTAAAATAAAAGGTTCCCTGGAATGATTTCCTTTCCCATGAATAATGAGCACTTTTTTTATCCCGTCTTTTTTACAGGTTGATAAAAATTTATCAACCGCCTGTATTGCTTCTTTTATACGCATTCCATGAAGATCCAGCGTTCTTTGGGGAGGCGTTTTTAATCGTTGAGCCCGTGCTTTCCCTGGATTTTCGTTTTTCTGGTTTCGTTCTTTTTCCTGTTTACTGCTCTCATCCGGCAGATACTTATCTAAATAGTCTGCCATCTTCTGTTTCTTATCAGTTTTTCTGTTTTCCCAATTATCTAAAATTTCACCGAAATCCATGATAATGAAATATAATAAAAAATATTCTTTTCGTATATGAGGTTCCTGCAAAAAAATCCGGCGAGTTCCCTCTTATGAGGTTCGGGCAATGGATTTCATATCATATCTATTTTCTAAATCTTCAATTAAGTTCAGTTTCATCATCCGTGAAAAGATTTTTTTATCTTTTGATACTTTCATGGAATCTTTTCTATACTCCGAGGGCGACATATGTGTAAATTTCTTGAATATTTTATTAAATGCTGATTTCGAATTGAAACCGGCGTAGAATGCAATATTTAATATATTTTCATTTTCCGATGTATCATTGGCAAGAAGATCTTTCACCGCTTCCACCCTGAATCCATTAATAAAATCATAAAAATTGGTCCCGATGACGTTATTCAAAAGGTAGGAAAGCAGATTTCTGGAAAGATGAACCTGTTCGGCAAGGAGAGAGAGTGTAAGATCCTGATCTTTATAGAGCTTCTCCTTTTCCATGACAGCAAATAAGCGCTTAAGGTATTCTTTTGATTGTTCTTCTGATAAATTAATTTTCTTGTACACAGATGGATTGTTTCCTTTCTCCCATGAGATAAAAAGAAGTTCCGGTTTTAAGATACTTGTATAACCGAAGAGGTAAATCACCAAAGTAATACAAATTGGCGGGATATAAGCAAGAATAGAGAAATCCTGAATAAAAATATGTGTGAATGAACTTATCATGCAAAGACCATTATAAATAAAACAGGTAATCGTAAGCATTTTATGAATAAGATATTCATTCTTATTATGTATAATCATCTTTGTCTTATATTTAAGAATTTTTCTGTAACAGAATAACAAATAAGAAGTCATGTGAATAAAAACAGCAAGTGAAGAGAGAACCTTTAGCATATCAATGAGTCCATAGAGATTTATTCTCATAAATTGTGCAAGATTCTCTAATGCAACACCGGGAGTAAACAGAGAAAACGGCAGAATAATGAAAAATGAAAGGAGAAACGGGAAGAAATGTGGTATTTCCTTTTTTTCGAAAGACAGGGAATGTGAACAAAGTAATTTTGTATAAAATAAGAAGAGGGGACCATAAAGGAACTGGATGCATTGATCGATTCTTAAAAATGAGGTTGCCGGATAGAATTGCCGGGAAGCAAAAATAATCGAGAACAGAATATCAAGTGAAAAAACGGAAATAAGACATGCAAACATCCGGTTTACAAGGTGTTCGCCTTTTTCAGTTGTTAATAATGCACTTAATAAGAAAATTCCCTGTGCTATCCCTGTAATTGTTATAATTGCTATTAAATCTAATTTAAACCATTCCATAATTTTTTCTCTTTCTACTCCTATATATTGCAATAATCATGCCAAACACATGTTTTTCTGTTAATTGTTTATGTTATAATGAATTAGCTGAAAACAAGAGGATGTCAGGTGGTTTTTCATCATTGCATAAATGCAAAGAAATATTTACTCAGGGAGAGTGCACTGTGTTGTCATTTTTTTTATCTGAACTCTCCGGTGAGATGACACTTTTTCCACGGCGGGTAAAGTACATCTCCCAAGTATTAATTATTTCTTTTTACTATAATGAATTAAAGTTAACATAAGAGTGCTTGTAAAAGATAAAAGTCCCTGTTTTTTTATCCGTAAAATCCTCTCGCGGGTACATTATACTTCATTGCATTCCTGCAATTGAGCATTGTTTTTTTGCATACATAGAAACGGATTTGTAATGATGGTGAGAGAACGTGAGCTTTCAGTATAAGCATTGAGCTATGAAGACTTATCTTGTTTTTTATAGTGACATCGATTATGATTAGTCATATGTACTACTCACTGACAGCGGAAAAAGAATTGGTTTGTGTAAGCATTTAAATAATCAGGGAAAAGGGGTATATTCATGGACCGGGAAAATAACGAAATTTTGGAAGATGATCTTATTCAGCAGATTAAAGATAAGGATAAATATATCGACTACCTGGAAAAAGTGATAGTGGCCCAGTCAAATACCCTGTTGCTTTCGGACAAGGAACGGCTGGAAGCAGATCAAACTATCACAGCGTATGAAATGCTCCATCAACTCTCGGAAGACGAAATAAGAGACAGAGACAGCGTTATTCAGGCCCATGAAAATCTCATGTCCCTTTCTGCCCAGGAACTCTTACAAAAAGATACTATCCTGAATAGTATTCTGGAAACAAACCAGTATATTTGTACCATCATCGAAGAAAATGCTATTCTTCAAAAAACACTCATGAATTTAATAACCTCTTTCAATTTTAAGCGGGGTATGCTTCTTTTAAAGAAAAAAGACGGACTGCGGGAGGAAATATTCATCAATATTGATAAAGAAGAACTATCCAAAAGTTATTTTACTTTTTCCAGGGAAAAAATGAGGGATGTGGAGGAAATGAAGGAAGCAGTCATAATAAAAAATGAGAAAATTGTTATAGACGGAAAAGATGATATTATTTCCATCGTATGTCTCCCTCTCATTTATCAGGACATTTTTTTAGGTATTATTTATATTGATTGTATCGGTAGTACTATTTACATTTCTCCCAATGAAATTGAAACGGCAAAAATTTTTGGAACCCAGGCTGCAATATCCTTAAATAGTGTTATTCTTTACAAAAAATTGAAAGAACAATCCATTGTGGATAAATTAACGGGGCTTCCCAACAGGAAGAAACTGGAAATTGACCTGGAAGCTCCGGGGCCGAAAACCTTTGCCCTCCTGAATATCGATGGTTTTTCTTCCATTAATGTCGCCTATGGTGTGGAAGCCGGAAATTTTGTCCTCATATCAATTGTAGACCGGCTCAAAGCGATTCTTCCTCCGGAAACGGAACTTTACCGTTTGTCCGCCGATGAATTTGTCATTCTCTCCCGGAATATGGAATTTACTCCCAGTCTTATAAAAACCTCAATAACAAACAACATCACCAATTCTGCTATACATTATCAAAAAATTCATATAAACATAAGTTTTTCCATCGGGATTGTCTATAAAGAAGAAAAGCAGTTATTGCGAAAAGCTGATATTTCCCTTAAAAGCGCGAGGAAAAAAGGGCGGGGATATGTTATTGTCTACGATGAATCCTACGGTGATATAAAGCAGTACCAGGAAGTATTTTTCTGGGTGAATAAATTAAAGGACGCGGTACGGAAGGATAAAATGCTCCCGTATTATCAGGGCATCTATAATAATAAAACAGGTGCCTGTGATCTCTATGAATGCCTCGTAAGAATAAATGATGATGGAAAAATAATTTCACCGACAAAGTTTTTGGAACCTGCAAAGCAAATCGGATTATACAGCACGGTTTCCTATTGCATGATCGATAAAACATTTAATTACTTTCAGGGTAAAGATATTATTTTTTCCATAAATCTTTCTCAGGAGGATTTTACCGATGATAAAATTATTGATTATATTGAATACAAGTTGAATAAGCATTCTCACAAACCGGAGAATATTATTTTTGAAATAATCGAAGATTTCAGTCTTAAAAATATTACTTCTTCCCTGGAGTTTATTAAAAAACTTAAAACCCTCGGTGTTAAAATAGCTATCGATGATTTCGGTTCGGAATTCTCCAATTTTTCCAGGCTTTTGTCGATTAATGCGGATTATATCAAAATTGATGGTGATTTCATTAAGAATATTCCTACAGATGAAAACAGTTTTAAGATTGCCCGTTCCATTTC
>JAFGRV010000520.1 GCA_016934975.1 Spirochaetales bacterium
AAAAACAATAATGATAATGCCGGATCTCATTATAAAAAACACCAACAACCCAGACCGGCCTTTCCCGACCGGGTAATAATAACAGCCGGTATGCCTTATGGAAATAAAAATCTCCATTTCGGACATATTGCGGGGGTATTTGTTCCGGCAGATGTCTTTGCCCGGTTTATGCGGGACAGAATCGGAAAAGAGAATGTTATTTTTATTTCAGGCACAGATTGCTATGGTTCACCAATCGTTGAATATTATAATCAGCTCATCAAAAAAGGTGAATTCGAGGGGAGTATCTCGGAATTTGTCTCCATGAACCACGAAAACCAAAAAAAGGCTTTGGCCGCATATAATATCGATCTGAACTACTATGGCGCTTCCAGTATCGGACGGTCCGCGGAGATTCATAAAGAGATGAGCGCCTATTTCTTTAATACATTATATAATAACGGACAATTCGAGTCATTAAGCACGGAACAGTTTTTTGATCCCAAATTAGAGGTGTTTCTTAACGGCCGCCAGGTAACCGGTGTTTGTCCTGTCGTCGATTGTGCCTCCGAACAGGGTTATGCCGACGAATGTTCGTTAGGGCATCAATATTTTCCGAAAGACCTTATTGATCCCCGGAGCACCTTAACAGGGGAGAAACCCGAGATGAGAGAAGTGAAAAACTGGTATTTCAAGCTTCCGGAGTATAAAGAAGCTATTGAACAATGGGTGGAATTACAGTCACATATTCCGGGAAGCCGGGATTATGTGATAAAATATATCAGGGAATTCTTAAGTCCCCCTGTCGTCCACATCAAGAAGAAATTCGTCGAATCTCTCGAAAGTATCAGGAGTACTCTCCCGGCACATACACTCACGGAAAAGAAAAACGAATCCGTCTATTTAACCTTTAACACCCTGGAAGCCAGGGAAAAAGCCTGCTTGCTCCTCTCTCATCAGGATATCCAGTTCCGGACCGGAAAAACCCTGGTGCCTTTCCGGTTAACGGGAAATATCGAGTGGGGTGTACCGGTGCCTGCGTGCGAAGGTGTTCAAGATCTTACTTTCTGGGTGTGGCCGGAATCATTATGGGCGCCGATCTCCTTTACATCGGCGTACCTGGAACAAAAAGGATTGCCCAAAGAAGCATGGAAAGAGTGGTGGACTTCACAAAACAACAAGATATATCAATTCATCGGTGAAGACAATATTTATTTTTATGGCATTGCCGAAATGGGAATGTTCATGGGAATGCAGGGGACTCCCTGTTCGCCCGTACCGCCTCAAGGAGAACTTCAATTACCCGAATTAATTGTGAACAACCATATTTTATTTCTGAACATAAAAGCAAGCAGCAGCGGGAAAATAAAACCGCCTATGGCTATGGAATTACTTGATTATTATACATCAGACCAGCTGCGGACACATTTTATCAGCCTCGGACTCAGTCTCCGGTCTGTTAGTTTTCAACCCAAACCCCTGGATCCGGATGCCGGTGAAAAAGCGGGTGATCCGGTGATGAAAGAGGGAAATCTCCTCTGCAAGGTCTTCAACCGGGCAATACGCTCATGTTTTTACACTCTCCAGGAATTTTACAATGGGATATTGCCGGATAAAGAGATCAGTCCCGAAATTATCGAAGAAGCCCGGGAGGTTGTCATTCAATTCGAACGCTTTATGTTCGAACATAAGTTTCATGTCGCCATGGCAAAGATTGATAAATACATTCGCGGCGTGAATAAGTACTGGAGTAAAAATATGCAGATCCTTCAGGAAACGAATGACGATGAGTTAAGAAAACAGACATTAGTCGATACATTTTATATGGTAAAAATCGCCGGTGTCCTGATGCATCCTATCGCCCCCACCGGCACGGAGTTGTTAAGAGAATATCTTAATATCGGCGAAGAATTCTGGAGCTGGGATCATATTTTTGATCCCATCACCTCATTTATAAAAGATTCATCGACACACCGCTTTAAATTCCTGGAACCCCGGGAAGACTTTTTTGAAAAACATCCCTACCAGATCGAGCAATTCACGGAATAAAAAAGAAGCCTTCGGGGAAAAAATCCCCGAAGGCTTTTTCCACATGAAATCATTAAGCATTCACAACTGCAACCTTGTCATAAATTAATTATTTAGGTTGCGGGCGTAGCCTGCGTAATGCATATAATCACACGCCGGCTGCGCCTGGTGTTTTTTTTGAATCCAAAAACACAAGGCGGCGCGGATCAAACTCTACACTAACAAAATTCAGTTATCAATCCCACATAATATTGGGCGATCAAAAGTGCATCTATTATATCAAGGTTGCTGTCACAATTGGTGTCGGCCAGGTTTGGATTGAAATCTGTTGGATTTAAGCCGACATAATACTGTGCGATGAGGAGTGCATCAACAATATCAACAATACCGTCGGTATTCACATCACCGGTGAGGGTACCGGGAACAGGAGTAGCCGTTGGGACGTGTGTCTGGGTAGGCACGGGAGTAACAGTAGGGAGAGGTGTCTGAGTAGGAGCCGGAGTATCGCCGGGGGGAGGAGTCACAACACTACCGGAGGAATCCCCGTAAATAATACCCCGTCCATTCGTGCCGATATACACGCGACCCGGGACCCGGGGATCACCGGTAATGGTTTTCCCTGTCCATGCCCACTGATGCCGGTCATCATTTATTCTTATCCATGAACTCCCCGCATCATCCGAGCGGAATATTCCCCTCACACCATTAATAAGGGCGCTTGTATACACAGCCTGATAGGTTCCTGATACGGGCGCCCCGAATCCGATGGTAAAGGCTTCTTCCACATTTGTGAGCCGGGTAAGTGTTGTTCCGCCATCGGTTGAACGCCACAACCCGTCTTCCCCTCCTGCAACCCAGACATGACCTTCATGTCCGGGTACCCCTTTTAATTGACCAACAGCAGGTATTCCTGTTGCAGTAACACTGAAATTTGCACCTCCATTAGTACTCACATAAAACGATCCGCCTTGAGCCCCATAAAACAAATTGGGATTTACCCGGTCCGATGCAACAGCGGCTTCACCGGAAATACCGGAAGATGCTGTCCAGTTTGATCCGTTTGTCGAACTGTAATGTACCGCGGTTCCCTCGGGACTCCAGACAATATTTCTTCCGTCCGCCCCGACAGCGACGATGCCACCCCCGGTAATCCCGGCGGGTTCGTTCCAGTTCATATTCCAGGTTGCACCGCCATCGGTGGAGGAACCGGAACTCTTTTGAACGATGTAATGTAATTCTTCGCCGCCATTTCCCACCCTGTAGATAAAGCTTGGATTTAATGCCGCATAATCCATACTCGTGGTAGCGATCTGGGGATCGGTAAAAAAGGCATTTGGAACAGTAGAAAGATTATTATGAGTAAAACCATAAATATCACCCAGGCCGCTTATCAGCGGCGGTCCCGCGGCGGGGCTGATAAGACTCAGGACCGATGTTTCTTCGAGACCTTCACACATAACGGAGATTTTTATTGTACCCCCGGAATCCCAGGCTGTAAGATTCCTTGTTCCGAATATCGTTGCCCCGGTGCCGTACATCATCTCATTGGAATTAAAGGGATTTATCTCCAGGGTTTCCGTCATCCACCCCAGCTTGGGAAGGACTTCCGCATCTCCCGGTTGACCACCCCACTCCAGCCACGGTGCGTCGGTGATATCCATGGTATACCTGAAACTGCGGCTGGGATAGGATACCCATTCCCAGATCGGGGTCCAGGTCGATCCGCTGTCGGTACTTCGCCAGATCATGGTATCCGGCCACCAGCTGCTGTATCCGGTCACCATAATAGCAGCCGGGTTTTGTCTGTCAATTGAAAGACCGCTGTATCCGAAATAATTATCACCTTCACCGGCAACACCATTATTTTCCACCGGGCTTACACACATCCATTCATCCGTGGCGGTATTAAACCGCCAGACATCTCCCATTGTTCCGTCATAGGGACCACCATTATTGGAATAAGCGATATAAAGGAAATCATTTTCAGAGTCGAGTTTTCCTTTATGAGGACAGGCAAGGGATCCTGGTTGGCCGGGGATAAGCTGCCAGGTAGAACCGCCATTTGTGGTACGGTAAATACAATTGCCATTTGTATCCGCCACCCCGACAAAAATAGTCTGGGTCGCGTTTCCGGCAGATCCGGTGTCTTCATCAAAAGTCACCCAGTAGATGCCCTGATATGAGTCCAGGTAATTATTTGTATCCCCGGGATCATCAATATAATTACCGGGATTCGGGAAATTTCCTACCTCGCTCCAGGTTACTCCGTAATCGGTGCTTTTCCATAACCCATGAGCCGATGACTGGTCCCCGGGTGCTCCGAAAAAAAGTATACTGTTTTTATTCGGATCCACGGCAAGACGTTCTCCGCAGCCCCGGCCGGGCATATTGCCGCCGATCTTAAATGGCAGGGTTGTTTTTGCCCAGGTAGCTCCATAGTCACTCGACCGTAATATCGCTCCGTTTTCAGGATCCCAATCATTCGTATATGAACCACAAGCCGCATAGACACGGTTTGTATCGACAGGATCCGCAGCTAAACTTAAGACCCCGGAGAGGTTCCAATCATCCCAGCCGATCCAGTCGAGGAGAGGGATCCACCGGTCTGTCGATCTATCGAGACGATATGCACCGCCGATATCAGTGCGGGCATAGACAAGCCCGGATTCACCCGGGTTATAAATAATCCCCGGCACAAAACCGCCGCCCACAATCTCGACATTTTTCCATGTATAGGATTGGGATTGAGCAAACGTGTTAAAGACCACAAAACTAAAGAATAAAACTGATAAAGAAAGAATTGTAATGAGTTGATGTAAACGGGTAAAAGACCTGAATCTTGTTTTTATCATAACTTTTTCTCCTGAACTTTATTTTTATTTTATTTTATGCACTACGCAGGCTTCGCCCACAACCCCAATAAATATTCTATTACGAGATTGAGGTTGTGAAAACTTTTGATTTCTTGCAAGCCTGCGTTTAGCTATTATTACGCATATTCTTGTTTCTTAAACAAGAATATACGTAATAATAGCCAATAGAGTATTTTCTATTGTGATTATGCCATACTCTGTAGTGAATATGCACCCATAAAATTCTATTAATAATCAGGTAGAAATTTTTGCCTTTTGAATCAAAATCATTCTTTATTATGTATTATAATATGACAACATCATGTGATTCTCATTATATACACTCAATTTCCTTTCCGGGACAAACATAAATAAGAATAAAAAATACGGAATTTGATTTTAATGTATTTTATTATTATACTGATAATAAGATTGATTTCACAAGGGATAAAATAATTGATGAAGAAAATATTTATTTTTGTTATTCTCCTGTTCGCAATAGGTACTGCAACTATATATAGTGACATTAATTATACTTTGGAAGGTAAGGTGCAGACCGCACCATGGTTTTATGAAACCATCTATAAAATGGATTGCATAAGTTTTTCAACTATGTGGATGGCCGGGATTCAACTTGATTGGTTTACAATAGGACTGGATATGTACAGTGACTATGTGAGTCTGAACGGAAAAGAGGAAGGGAATTCATTTAAAGGATCCTGGTTCAATGTGGGCGGAGCAGTTGCAACCAGGTATGAAATAACATCACGGATTGAATGTGAGTTCCATGCCGGAACTATATGGAAACAATCTTCATTTGACTTCACCGATTCAGGTTGGCTTGGGAGAGGTCTTTTAGGACTTGAAATTATTGCCAGTTCAAACATTACCATCACCTCATTTTTAAGCCTGGAAATAATAAATAAGCTTGATCTGTTCTTCTCACAGGATAGCTCAATAGATGATATGAATTATACTTTCGGAGTGCGAACATATATAAACCCGGGATTACAATGGCTCAAGGTGTATGGAGAACTGGATGCTTTCTATTGGAATTATAAAAGCGAGATACTTCCTGATGGGTTATCTTCCTGGATGTTTCAGATACAGATGGGGGTATCCCTGAAGATTGATAAAAACGTAAAAGAGAACGTTATTACGGTAAAGGAATCCGATGAAACTGTTAAAATATTAACAGATGAAACAACAGAAAGTTCCCCTCCTCTTCCCGATGACAAGGATCCGGAAATTGATAATCCGGAGAAGCAATACAGTGACCCCGGTCTTACTCAGTTAAAAAATTCAAAAGCCGGGGATAAAATACTCTTTTATTCCATTCAGTTTGATAATGAATCGTTACTCAATGAATCTCTCCCTGTTCTGGATGGGATAGCTGAAATACTCCTGGAGAATGAAACCCTGGTGATATCGGTTCAAGGCTACGCAACATTCATGCAGGATCCACTAAAAGAATTGGAATTAAGCAAAACCAGGGCAATTGTAATAAAAAATTATTTGGTAACATCGGGGGTCGAAGAAGCCAGGGTTATACAGAATCCGATGGGAAATATCATCACCGATAAAGACACCTATATTTTAATCAATGTCATTGTAAATGACCGGATAGATTCCTGATACATTACGCAGGCTACGCCCGTACCCAGGCTGCGGACGCAACCCAAATAATTAATTTATGACAAGGTTGCCGTTATGAAAATTCTTGATTTCTTGTGAGCCTGCGTTTCGCTATTATTCCACATTTTTTGTTCAAAAAAAGTGGAATAATAGCTAATATCATCCCCGCATTACGAACCGCACTGTATGTAATCAATCAATAATATTACCCAGATTATCCTTCTTGACCACACCGATTATTTTTCCGTCAGTATCATAAACATATTCAATAGTGTATATGAATTGTCCATTGTGATCATAAAAATCTACTTTATAGCAGGTTCCGTTTTTATCATTAAAGAATATTGAATAAGAACCATCCTCATTCGTCTTCTTTACTTCATTCAGATTCGGAGGCGGTGTTTGAGCGGGAACCGGGGTAGGACCGGGGACAGGGGTGAGATCGGGAACCGGGGTTTGAGCAGGGACAGGGGTGAGATCGGGAACCGGGGTTTGAGCAGGGACAGGGGTGAGATCGGGAACCGGGGTTTGAGCAGGGAC